>JALXDB010000319.1:4658-5225 GCA_026990615.1 Spirochaetota bacterium | reverse complement strand
CCATCGGCAAATCTTGAGAATTCAGTTCTGGCATCCCGCAGCGATGGCATAACTTTTGATTTAAGTATTCCTATAAGCAGAAACGCGGGGTTCAATAGTAACATATCCTCCATTCTAAACCAGAATTCATTTTTTCATGATGAAAGGTACAGAGATTTTTATATTACTAACAGTTTAAACATTTACATCCCCTTTAGCATTTTTAAGGGTGATTTAAAAATTACCCCATCTCTATCCAGAACGTTTGAAGGTAAATACGATAGGATTGCCTTCGTAAAAGATGAGGGTGAAGTATTAATCGATACTCTGAAGCCTGTGTTCATGCCTCCTTTATACTATATAAGTCCATTTAAGAATCTCGGGAGAAAAAAAGATTATGGTGCAGTTAACTATTTTAGGGATTCGGAGTTTATATCCGGTAACAGCAGGAATGAACTGAAAACAAAGTATGACCTATCTTTTGATTTAAATACGGCGCACTGGTATCTCATTAATAGCATGGACCTCTGGGTTGCCGGAGATACTGTAAGGGATGGAGATTCCTACCTCCAGACAAGGTCTTACGGA
>JALXDB010000319.1:0-4648 GCA_026990615.1 Spirochaetota bacterium | reverse complement strand
AAAATAGATCTATCACTAACTATTTTGATAGCTCTACAGTCGCGAAAATCGAATATGAAAATGAAATAAACTTCCTTAATAAAGTATTAAAAAATACTGTTTCCCTTGATCTTAAAATCAACAGATTGAGATACGAAAACAGGGGGTATACGGTTTCGTCAAAATTGAGTTTCAATGCCCAGAATCAAAAAGCTGGCAGCAAAAACATGCAACTGGTGCCTGGGGACGAGTCTTATGAGCAGGAGGTGTCAGAAATACCGGATAGTTACACTGTGGAGAATGATACGAGTTTTTCCTATTACTGGATAGGATCGCTACCAAGTTTGCCTTTTGATATAAATGTTGGAGAAGGTAGAATAAACAATATCGAAACATTCAGGATTGAAAACATATATACTTTTATAGATAGAAAGAAGTGTGAAGCTTTCAGCAATATACCGGTAAGAATTACATTTGAGCATAGGTCGAGTTATTCTTTTAGTAGCGATATTAATTTTAGCGCTTATTTTAAAATAATTAGTGGAATTGAAGAAAAAGTTTTACCTCCTGCTACAAAAGGTAATATTTTACCATCAGCAGGCCTTGAAGTTGGAGTTAGTACAAAAATTATCTTTTAGAAATTGAAAAAAGATGTTCGATGATATATAATTATAAAAATGAGAGTTAGGAGGTGTGGTGATGGGAAAAAAGTTGGTTGTTGTGGGTATATTTCTGCTTGTTGCTTTTTTTGCAGTTAGTTTAATTGCCTTTGCTGAAGAGGAAAAAGAAAAACCCAAGTTTGGTTTCAATATGGATTTTAACATCGGTCTTTCAAGTTATGAGAATAGCAATCACCAGCAGGTAACCTTCCAGAAATTCAGTTTTTTCCCCGAATTTAGTTACGGGAAATGGGGACTGGGACTTGACCTAACATTTGAATTCGATGGAAACTTTAAGTTGAGGGACCTGGATAATGACGGGAAACCGGATACCTGGTCCACATTTACCGATTATCTCTATAAGATATACTATGTTAGATACGGATTTAAGGGAGACCCGCTTTATGCCCGAATAGGCGCATTTGATAGTTACACTCTCGGACACGGCCTAATAATGAGTGGATTTTCAAATGTACTCTTTTATCCCCAGATACATCATCTGGGCTTGAATCTTGATATTGATGGTTCAATTTTTAATATGCCAATTATTGGGATGGAGTCAGTTGTTAGAGATGTTCTGGATTGGGATATAATAGGTTTACGGGTATATGTAAGACCTTTAACTTCCCTCAGTACACCTATAATTAAGGACCTTAAGGTTGGAGCAACTTTTGTTACAGACAGGGATCCACAGGAAATAACAGATACAGCAGATCCAAATTATGAAAAATACGGGTCACCGAAGGATAATCCAAACAGTACTCCTGTATCGGAGTTCGGTCTGGATACAGAACTGCCCATTTTTCAGAAGGGCAAGATGTCTCTAATAACCTATGCTGATTGGGCAAAGATAGCCGGCAAGGGAAGCGGATCCCTCATCGGAGCAACATTTCAGTATTCATGGTTTAAGTTAATTGGCCAGATGAGATTTTTCGGTAAAGAGTTTGTTATGAGCTACTTTGATTCCTTTTACGAAGTTGAAAGAAGCACAAAGTACAATTCGCTGAATGCCTACGATCAGTTTTATGCAGGCTATCTGGTTGGAACCGATTTAAGCCTTTTTAATCTACTTACCTTTACCTTTTACTGGAGTGATGGTTTTAATGACAGTGAGGGGCCGAGAATACAGACAAGAATTGCAACTGTTAAAAACGCTATACCAAAGTTTGATATTACATTCAGTTACGATAAAAAGGATATAAGCAGCTTTGCAGATACATTTTCAACAGCAAACAGCCTTATGGAGTTAGAGTTTGCGTATAAGGTTAGCCCAATTGCGTCAATAGTGTTTATTTATCAGAGAACATATACACCATCTGGTAACGAAAGTGATCAGACTTTAATTGAGACCAGATTTTCATTCTAAAAAATCAGGAGGGTAGAGATATGAAAAGGTTGCTAATATATATAATTGTTTCAGTGTTAATGATATTTGGCACTGCTACTGCGATACTCGCACAGGAAGATATGGAGGAAGAACCTGCTTACATCTCGTATTTATCGGGTAATGTTGATGTTGATTTGACTCCCGAAAATGAGCTCGGGGATTTTCAACCTGCTGAACTTGATATGGATTTACCGCCCGGCTCTGTGGTTAGAACAGGTTCAGATGCTGTTTGTGAAATCACCCTTCCTGATGAAAGTACAATAAAAATCGCAAATGGTTCTGTTTTTAAAATAGATGAACTTTTGATAAACAGGGAGACCGGAAAAAAATCTGAAAAATTCAGTTTGATGTTCGGTAAAATTAAAGCAAAGGTTAAAAAGCTTACCACAAGCGATTCTAATTTCACCGTTGCATCTGGCACCGCTCTTGCTGGAGTTAGAGGAACTTCCTTTGGAGTGGATTTTGACGGCGTAAAGTCCCAGGTGCTGGTTTTTGAGGGCAAAGTTGAACTCGGTAGTCTCACGGGGGCTTTTGAACCGATCCTCATAAACGGCGGACAGATGAGTATTGTTCCGAAAGGAGGAATTCCTGAACCACCGAAGCCAATACCTCCCGATGTTCTAGAAAAGTGGAACAAAGAGATGGAGAAGATAGGTAAAAAAGTGGAGAAAACTGCAGAAAAGGTTGAGGCGCCAAAACCTGTTGAAAAACCTGCCAAGAAGAAAGCAAAAGCTCCCAGAAAGGAAAGCTGGATAGAGAAATTCTTAAAGATGAACGCCTATGTAGGAACTATCACGATAGACAATCAGGTTTATTCGAGGTGGGTATTTACACCGCAGTTTACAATAGGTAAACTTGGAGTTGGTTTATACCTCCCGGCGGTATTCTCACCCGATGTTGGTATATTTGGTTTCAAGAAGTGGCAGAATCATGATGAGTGGGATTTCAGAAACTGGCTTGATGGACTGCATGATTTTATAATTAAGTTTTACTATGTAAGCTGGGGACAGAGAGGTGATCCACTGTACTTTAAAGTAGGAAGTATAGATGATTTCTATCTTGGTCATGGGTTTATAGTAGACAATTACTCCAATATGCTTTACTTCCCCGAAGAAAGAACAGTCGGGCTCCAGTTTAATCTTGACGGCAACTATGTAGGTTTTGAGTCCATGGTTGCAGACTTTTCAAGGTTACAACTCTTCGGCGGAAGGCTCTATTTGAGGCCCATGGGTAAAACTATTCCACTCGCCTTTGGTGTAACCGCTGTACATGACAGGCCAAAGCCCGACGAGACTGTGTGGCAGAATGAAAAATGGGATGACAACACGGATATAATAACATCGGAGAAACAGTTGCCGCATATCCTTTTCTTTGGCTCGGATATAGATCTGCCGATTCTCAAGTTAAAAGTATTCTCCATGACAATGTATGCGGATGCCGGCGCGACAGGGTATGTGTATGAAGAGGTTCCGCAGAAACTTCAGACTCTCGATACTCCTGTAGAACCGGGGGCTGTAAACCTCGTAAAAGGCCTTGGAACTGCTGCGGGCCTAATGGGGCAGATAGCTGTGATTTTTAACTATAGGGTAGAATACAGGTATATCATGAACTACTATGAGCCGGGTTTAATAAACAGTATGTGGGAAAACAGAAGGCTTACATATCCATTTGAGCTGACAAGATTGATATACGATCAAAAGTCTGGAAGCTATGAAAACAGTACATCGGCCGGTTTTATGATTAAAGGTGGAATGAGGCTGTTCAAAAAAGTTGAATTTGGTCTTGGATATGAAAATTATAAGAAGATTGTTGCATCTGGTGGAGAAGAAGCTGTCAGAAAAGGTGATATGTATGTAAATGTGGATAAAGATCTAATACCTAAGGTATACGGTAATGTTACTTACACAAGAACGGATAACTTTGAAAACATCTTTAAAGAGCCGTTTGATGAAAATACTCTTATAGAGGCAAATGTATATTACGAACTCGCAAAAGGAATTGCACTTTCAATAAACTACAAGAGGACATACAGGTTTGACGACACTACAAACAGCTACAAACCTGTTGAAAACTTCGGGATAAACACAAACTTTACATTCTTCTGATAGATTCTTTTCGATAGCTAATAATAGAGGATTATATTGCGGCCCGATAAAAGGGCCGCTTTTTTTTATTTTTAATTTTGACGAAAATACTTTATAATAGAATCATATATATATTCCTGAGTAATGGGTAAAAGGATTGGCAAATAAGAAATTAAAAGATGGTGAAAATTATATATAAAAGAATAAATCATAATAGAATTAATCAAAGGAAGAACAATGGAAACTTTAAACCTCACGCCTGAAGAGCTACAAATCGATTCGCTTGGTGATGCTAATATCCAATCACCATTAAAACTGTCAACCATATATGGTGACAATATAGCGAACTTTGTTGATGATAAAGATTCTGTTTTACTCTACACTGATACAAACTTTGTTCTCGAAAGGCTAAAAAATAATCAGCCTCTCCTATCTTTTGAGAAAGCAGGTCCAAGGCAAAAGATATACTTTGACCCTTCCAAGATAAAAGTCGGTATTGTAACATGCGGAGGATTATGCCCGGGCATAAACAACGTTAT
>JALXDB010000318.1 GCA_026990615.1 Spirochaetota bacterium | reverse complement strand
TTCAAAAAAGTACTATAATGAAAATAACTGGTAGTCTTTTTAAGATTTGTAAAATTGGAAGCATCAAAGGTTTAACAAAAGTATTTATGTTATTGTATTTCTAAAAGTACCAATATTAATTTATTTTTATGTAATCTATACTGGAGTAAGGAATACTTATGCCCTCTGACAGGGATCTGGAAAAAATAGAGAGAATGGTGGAAGAACTTGGAGAGAAGGAAAGGGAGGAGTCGCTGAAGGGCAGTGTAGCTGAATCTGGTGAAGCTGTAGCTGAAACTGAAGAGATCGGGCTGGAGGAAGACCTTACATCCCTTCTCGAAGATATACAGCTCGGTATTGAAGAGGAGAAAAAACTGGAGGGCATGAAGGAACCTTCAATCGAAGAATCCTCAATCGAAGTAGCTTCAACCGAAGAGCCTTCAACTGCTGAAGAAGAGGGCCCGGTTGAGTCCGAAGAACACTTCGAAAAAAGAGAAAGAATCGAGGAAGAACTCCCTGAAGAAGCTACTGAAGAAACACCCACAGACAAGATGGATGAAAAAGAGCCGCAGAAAAGAGAAGAAATATCTAAAAGTGAAGTTGAATCGGAGGAGATTGAAAAGCTCGCTGAAGAGGAGCTTGCTGAAATAGAGGGGCTTGAAGAAGAGGAGTATGGAGAGGAAGAGGGACTTGATCTACCCGAGGATTTTGATCTGGAGAAAGCAGAACATGTTGAGGAGCCTCCAAACGGATTTTTTAAGGCTAAAGCAGAAAAGGCAGGTGAGGTGTCGGCCGAAGAGAAACTTGCAGGAGAACTCGGTGAGATAATGGAGGGGGTGGAAGTTGAAGAGGAAGCTGAAATTCCGGAGGGGGAGATTGAACCTTTCGAAGAAGAGATCCCGGGTGTGGAAGCTACTTCGGAAGAGCCGTCGTTAGAAGAGTTGACGAGGGAGGGAGAGCTTAAAAAGGAAGAAAAGCTTGAAGAAGAGCTTAAAAAAGAAGGGCTTGCAGGAGAGGGGGAGGTGGAAGAAGAGCTCCCCGATTTTGAATCCCTTCTTGAGGAGGAAGCAGGAGAATCGGTAGAGGAAAAACCCCCGGAGGAATCGTTCGAAGAGCAGCCTGAATTAGAAGAAGTTGTAGCCGGCAAAGAAGCTGAAGGAGAGGATGAAATTGAAGAAGAGGCTGCCGGGGTAGAAGAGGAGTTATCGGGGCTGGAGGAGAAACCCGAAGAAGTGCTATCCGAAGAGGCCGGTGAAGAGACACCACCGGAAGAAGAGGTTGAAAGAGAGGCAGAGGAAGAAAAGGAGGAGGTTGAGGAACTTGAAAATATTGAGATCCCCGATATTGAGGAGCTAGAAAAAGAGGCTCTGGGTGAAGCAGCCGAAGAAATAGAGCCAGAGGGGGGCGAGTTCCCGGCAGAGAAGGAAGAGGTTGAAGCCGGTCCTCCTGAAGCAGGTGAAGAAAAGCCCACCATTGATATTGAGCTCTCAGATGAAGATATAATTTTAATAACAACAAAGCTCAAACAGCTAAACCCAGCTCTGGCCAAGGCAATTCGTGACAGCATCGTAAATCTGGAACTTCCCACCGAACAGCTTAAGGGTATTTTGACCCTATTGATGAGGGATGCACCTGAAGAGGAGATAAGAACCTACTACGAGGCTGTCACAGGTAAAAGAATTGCAGTTGAAAAATTGCCCGAGGTAATACGGGTAGAGAAGAAGCCGGGGGTATTGGCTACTGTATATGAAAACCTTGGTCCCCTTGTCAGAGTTGGAGCACTTGGTGTAATAACTACTGCTCTGTTATTTGCCGTTTTTATGTTTTTCTTTTACAAACCTATTAAATCAACAAAGTACTATAATGCAGGGAGAAGATATATAAAGACCGAAGAGTACGATCTCGCTGAGTACAATTTTAAAAAGGCTGTCAAAATATACGAGAAGATTAAAGAATACGACAGATACGGCTGGGAATATATGCTCGCCGGTAATTATGAAGCTGCTCGGCAGAAACTTGAAGCGGGTGTTTCAAAGGATAAAAAGTTCAGATATATAGATCTCCGTCTACATCTGGCGAAGCTTTACAATGTTACGGGGAAATATGAAAAAGCCGACAAACTCTACGATCAACTTATCAAAATAAAACCAAAGAAATATGAATTTGTAAAACTTAAAGGGTTAAATCTAATAGATTGGAGTAGAGTAAACAGGGAGAAACTCAAAGAAGCCCTCGCCCTTTTCAGCAGTGCAAGTGAGAAATTCCCCAAAAAAAGTGATCCTCTAATCAGAATGCTCTACATTGAAATTCTGCGGAACAATGAAAAATCGGTAAACGAACTATACAAATATTTAAATCAAAACTTCAGCGGTGAGTACGACCCTATGGTTCATGCCAGACTGGCAGAGTATTTTGTTAGTAAACATAAATACTACGAAGCTAAGAGCCTTCTGATGAAGCTGGTGGGAAAGTTCCCGGACTTTCCGCTGATATACTACGTTTATGCCATGTACTACAAGGCAATTAACAGCAAAGAAGATGAAGAGTTTATGCTGAATATGGCTATTACCAAGGAAAAATCTCGAAAGCTCGTATACCCGTGGGACAGCCGTAATAGGGTCCTGCTGTCAAATGCTTATAATGAACTCGGTGAGATATATGCAGGTCTTGAACTTCCGGGGAAATCTGCTGAAGCGATTAGATATTTTAAAATGGCCATTGAAGAAAATCCTAAAAATAAGAAGGCTTACTTTAATCTTGCCCAGGTCTACTTTTATAAAGAGAAGGATTATGAACTTGCAGAACTCTACTATAAAAAGGCTATGGAGATGGGGTTTATCAATGATGATCTGATTTACAATCTTGGAGTGCTTTATTTTTATAGAAGAGATTTTGAAGATGCTGAAAAGAACTGGATGAAATTATCGCAGAAATATCCCGGGAATCCTAATATAAGTTTTGCTCTTTCCTGTGCCCTGTTGTACATGAAAAAGTATCAGATGGCTCTTGGAGAGTTGCTGAATCTTGCCGACATTTATGATGGACTTGTAAAAGACCTTGGAGAGATAAAACCGTGGTTGAGCTACCATAGAAGGATTGTTCTTGAAGCTTCAGCCGTATACAATAATCTTGGAGTGGCATATCAAAAACTCTATGAACTTGAAAAGAGGCCTGAATACCAGAAGAAGGCATTAATATCCCTCTACAAGGCCGGAGAGCTTGCCGATATAATCGGCGTTGATTGGGGGAAGATTCAGTACAATCTTAATTATATACTCCATCCCAATGTAATCAGGGCAGATATGGCAATATCGGATACTATTTCTGATAATTTCAGGTTTATAAAAAGGTGAAGAGTAATGTTTTAGCCAGTTTTTCATTATTAAAATCAAATAGAATTAATGTAGAATTTACATTTTTAATTCAGAAAATTTACAGTTTTATATTTTCGATATAAGAATAATGGCGTGTAACTCATTGTATATTAAATTTTAAAACCCTGTATTTTGCCCTGTTATTAAAACTCCCAAGGCTATCTTTTCCAAACAATTTATTGATAGGATGCATAAATTTTATTATATTACCAGCTAAACTATAATTTATTAAAATATACTTAATGATTCAGTAGGGGTTGAAAGATGAGAATTCGTATGATTGGAAATAAGATAGGTATGACACAGGTTTTTGATGAAAGCGGAAAGGTAATACCGGTGACCGTCCTAAAGGTTGGACCATGCTATGTAGTGAGAAAGAAAACGGTTGACAACGATGGATACAGTGCTCTTGTTCTGGGGTATGGAGATGTAAAAGAGAAAAAACTAAGAAAGAGTGAAAAAGTTTTTTTTGAGAAGGCAGGTGTTAGCCCTAAAAGGATACTAAAAGAAACAAGGGTTAATCCCGAAGAGCTGGATAATTTTGAGATTGGACAGGAAATAACGCTTGAAATATTTAAAAAGGGCGATTTTGTTGATGTAACCGGCAAGAGCAAGGGCAGGGGCTTTTCCGGAGTTATGAAACGCCATGGAATGTCAGGTGCAAAGTCAAGTCATGGAACTCACGAGTATTTCAGGCATGGCGGTTCTGTTGGAGCCTCTTCCTTTCCTTCCCGTGTTTTTAAAGGGAAGAAAATGGCAGGGCACTACGGTAATGAAACAATTACCGTCCAGAATCTTCAGGTTGTTGATGTTAGGCCTGAAAAAGGCGTTATTCTGGTAAAAGGTGCTGTTCCGGGGCCTAACAAAGGTTACATATTCGTATCCCATGCGGTAAAGAAACAGGCTGCGGTTTCATAGGCAGGCTGAAAAGAGTTCTGTTTGTTTTGTTCTTCATATGTTAAAAACTTGATTTGAACTTTAGCTGGGTGGTATAGATTTTGAGTTATCAGCGACCTGATCTCGATAACTACTTTATGAATATAGCAATTCTTGTCTCCAGCCGGGCCACATGTTTAAGGCGAAGGGTGGGGGCTGTGATTGTTAAAGGAAAGCAGATCGTATCTACAGGGTACAATGGAGCCCCTCAGGGGTTGCCTCACTGCCTTGACATAGGGTGCGCCAGAGAAGGGGTACCATCGGGACAAAAAACTGAGCTCTGCAGGGGTGCCCATGCCGAGCAAAACGCCATTAACTTTGCAGCAAGGTATGGAATAGCAATTGAAGGAGCAACAATTTATACAACGCATCTTCCCTGTTCATGGTGTTCAAAGAGTATAGTAAACTCGGGTATTAAGCGGGTGGTGTTTTTATACGATTATCCCGATCCTCAGTCAAGAGAGATAATGAAGAACATAAAACTTGAGAGACTTGAAAACTTTAAACCAATCAATATTTTAGAATTGTTATCAACAGATTATCAACAGAACAAAAGTGCAGATTTTACCAAAATTGATCCATTCCAGTTCTAACTTAAGGCGGCTTCAGAGTGTAGGATAAAAATGATAAAATAATAAAGATAAATATATACATTTTTATCTTGATAAAGGCGAAAATTTTGTTATTTTTGCTTAATTTTCCAGATTTTAAATCTTTGAAAAATAGTTTTAACGTTTTTTGCAGATTTTTATTTTTCCGCATGCGATTATTTAAATAATTAAAAAAATATAAACAAATTGTCCACAAAGGAAGGCTGTGAAGAGACTGAGTTACAGGCCTCAAAGTATAGTTCTTACCCTTGTTTTTATAAATGTTGTGGTTTTTCTATTTACAAGTATGGTTCGTTTTCCCCTTCCAGATAGTGTAACCGGGAGGATTATAGCTTCT
>JALXDB010000317.1 GCA_026990615.1 Spirochaetota bacterium | reverse complement strand
TCTATACTGTTTATAGCTTTTATACCAAGTCTTTTTTCGATGAATTTTTTGCCCACATCGTTGTCTGTAACAGGTCCTGATATAAGGTCAACTTCAATACCCTGTTCCTGCATATATTTTAGTATTCCCCATGCACCCACCTGGTCTGTTGCACATGCAATGTTGAACTTGATATTTTTTGCTATACTTTTATTTTCAAAGAAGTTGGCCACACCATATTCACCGAATATTCCATCTCCAAGTTCAAGAACAATTATATCTACCTGTAATTTATCAATTTCATTTATTATTGAATATGTGATTAGATCTATCTCATCAATACCAACTGTTGATGGGTATCCAAAATCCAGAAACGAGAGAGCTTTCAATGCTCCGTAATCAAGCATATTCAGGGTGTCTTTTAGTGCTCCGATACCCGTTATTTTTCCAGAGCCGACCCTGTATCCGCTGCTGGTAAGCCCCCTTATGACTTTCGACACCGTTATCGTTTTGCCACAGTTCATTGTGGTTCCTGATACAACGATCAGAGGGGTATGCGAGTTGTAAGAAGAGACAAGTTTTAATGCGTTGTCCTTGATATTTACAGGAGAGCCGTTTATTGTTATTGCCCCTAAAACTTCTACACTGAGTGGCTTTCCAAATTCTCTATTGTAGGAGACTGTTTTGCCAATTACTCCGCCAATATTCAGTATGTTGAGGATATCTCCGCAATGTATATTTTCCGGTATTATCCCCACAAAGCCTTTCAGAGCGCTTCTTTTTCCTAAAACCCCTGCTATTGTGTCATTTTTTGATATCTTTGCAAGCCTGCCCGTGGTCAGTTCGAGTTTGTCGTAGACTATTTTTTCTTCCAGAGCTCTGACTGCAACTACATTTCCCATCTCAGGCTTAATTTCTTCGACTATCTCGACCTCCCTGGGGAGTCTGCAGTTGATTGTAGTCGATGATATCTTGTCAAGGTGTATTTTCATCTTTATGTGCTCTGTTGATTCCGTATTAATTAAAAAATTAATCCCATTACTTATAAATAAAGTAATGGGAACTGCTAATATTTTTTTATCGATATTTTATTAGAGATTAAGCTTATCTCTGTTTATCATATTAAACAGCCTTTGAGGGATCCCGTATATCTTGCAGAATCCCTCTGCATCCCGCCAATCCCATAGATTTTGAACCTCACCGTAGGTAGCCAGGTCAGTTCTTATCATAGAGTTGGGACTCTTTACTCCTATTACCATGAAACTTTCCTGTTTTATCTGTATTTTACTGCTTCCATTCACGTATCTCTGGGAGGAGTCTATCATGGCTTCAATATCCCTCATGACGGGATCAAAGTATTGCCCCTCATGGAGCATATCTCCGTATACCTGCCCGAGATGATCCTTCCAGAACCTCTGATTTTTAGTAAGCACGAGCTTTTCCAGTTCTCTGTGAGCTGCTATCAGGATAATTGGAGCAGGAGCTTCAAATATTATTCTCCCTTTAATTCCAAAGATTGTATCCCCGATGTGTACGCCTCTTCCAACACCGAAACTTCCGGCAATATCGTTTAATTTCTGGATAATCTCAATTCCGTCTTTTTTTTCTCCATTAAGAGAAACCGGAAGTCCATTTTCAAAATCTATCGTGATTGTAATTTCCTCTTCTTTTGTACTTCTAACCTTTGTTTTTAAAAAGACATCCTCAGGGGGGAAATCCCACGGATCGTGTGTCTGTTTTCCTCCAATTGTAGTCCCCCATAAACCCTCATTGTAGGAGTAGTCTTTTACTGTTGGGTCCACTTCGATCCCATTTTTCTTAAGCCATTCGGCTTCCTTTTCTCTCAACCATCCTAAGCTTCTTATGGGGGTTATGACTTTGAGTTCCGGAGCTAAGACGTTGAAGGCGACATCGAATCTAACCTGATCATTGCCGGCACCTGTTGAGCCATGCGCCACAGCCTCCGCACCCACTTCCTTTGCTGTCTTTACCACTTCAATTGCCTGGGCGACTCTCTCTGCGCCAACTGACAGGGGATACACCCCCCCTCTCAATGCATTTGCCTTTATAATATATGATATAAATTTCTCATATACGAATTTTTTTGCATCAACTGTTATATGCCTATCGACACCAAGGCTTGTTGCCCTTGCCTCAATGTTTTTCAGCTCTTCTTCCGAAAATCCTCCGGTATCAACTGTGACTGTTGTTACGCTGTACCCCATCTCTTTTTTAAGGTACAGGGCGCAAAAAGATGTATCGAGACCTCCTGAAAATGCAAGCACAACCTTTTTCACAATTTATCTCCCTATTTCGCTTTTATAATGAGGTTTTAGCCTAATTAAGATAACTTTTATATTTTTTTTTAGTCAAGGTTTATTGTTTATAAAGGAACGCTCTAAAATATCTTTCACCTTGTTTTCATCTATTTTAACATAGATTGTTTTATTGTTGTAATAAATAAATAGACCGGGTTTTGAATCTTTTGGCTTATTGAGATACTTGCAATGGGTGTAAACTATGTTGCCTCCCCCCGATTTTCTAAGCTTGCTGTAGTATGCTGCAATCATGGCGGCGTCTTCTATGTCTCTCTGTTTAAAGCTCTCTTTTTTTTCATGCCTCAGTACAACATGGCTCCCTCCGACCTCTTCTGCGTGGAACCAGAGATCGTTACCCCTTGCATACCTCTTTATAAGTAATTCGTTTTCCCCCGCGCTTTTTCCTACCAGCATGGTTTTGCCTGACCCTGTTAGCAGCTTTAAAAATGGCTCTTTCTTTTCGGATGCTTTTAAACCGGACTTCTTTTCATTGCCAATGGAGATGAGAGATTCAAGGATTAACCTTTTGATTTTTTCGTCCGGTAGGTTTTTATTTTTACCGGCACCTGTTTTTGCACTATCCTTTGCATCGCCGGGGGAGTTTTCTTCTCTGTTCCTGGCTATGCTTTCTACAATATTCTCTATAGTCATCAAGAAGAAGGGTTTTTCTGAACTGCTAGTCAATTCTATTATATCTTTTATTGTATCCAGCTCCTCTTTTATTTTTTTAATCCGTTGTTCCAGTTTCGGTTCTTTACTGGAGAGTTTTTTATACTTTTTAAAGTAAAACTCCATATTTTCAAGTGGAGATAGGGATGGGTTAAGGGCTATTTCAACTTCTTCACCCGTAAAATCTTTTATTTTTATACGCTTCATTCCTCTTTCAATTATCCTGAGGTTGTATTTTATAAGCTCTCCTGCTTTTTTATACTTCTCCTTTTGAATTACCTCTTTCATCTCATTTTCCAGTTTGCCTTTAAGAATTTCTGTTTTTTTGTGGAGCTTTTTTAGCTGTTTGAGGATGCGGTTTTTTATTTCCAGGCTTTTGAACCCTATATACTCTTCAGACAGCTCCTCTGTATCTCTTCCCGTTTTGTAAACGGGCTTACTGGGAAATAAATCGTCGTCTGTTCTATAAATAGGTTCGTCATTCTGCACTGTCCTGTTATGAAGGGCGGTGATTATATTCCCATCTTCTGTAGACAGTACAAAGTTCAGGTTGGCAAAATCTGTTTTAAATAGAAGATTTTGTTCTTTTTCTGTATTTGTTTTAACTGTTATAGAAGCTTCTTTATTCCTGCAGGAGATTTTAATTATCTGTCCGCCCTTCAGATATCTGTTCAGAACTGTTGTAAGAGGATTCGCAATAAAGAATCTTTTATCAAGTTTATCAGCAAGCAGTAGATGAAATCTTTTATCACTCTTCTTTACAGATGAGAGTAAAAATGCCTTTTTCCCCTTTTTATAGAGTTGAATCAGTATGGTGTAATTATCTGGCATGCTAATGTTTTTTATCCATGAAAAGATGTAATCCGATAGTCCGTTCTGCTGCTCGATGTTCTCTGTCCGGGGTTCCAATTTTTTACCAATCTCCTTTTCCATCTGTTTACACATGCGTGTGGATTTACAGACTAATTTATATTATTATAATGCCTTTAATAATCTTTTGATACAACTTAAAGTGTATGCTATAATTTTTATACACTTTTTCCTGGAGGTAGCGGATGCTTAGAACCATCAATGAAATGATCCAGCACAGCATTGAGGAGTTCGGGGATCTTCCGGCCCTCAAATACAAAAAAGGCGATAATTTCGAGCCAATTACCTACGGTGAGCTGGGTAAATTAATTTCAAACCTTGGAACGGCTCTGATAGATATAGGTGTGAAAAAGGGAGATCACGTCGGATTAATTTCTGACAACAGATACGAGTGGATGATAAGCGATCTCTCCATACTTGGAACAGGGGCATGCGATGTACCGAGGGGTAGTGATACATCTCCCCAGGAACTTGAATATATTTTGAGGCATGCAGAGGTAGAGATATGTTTTGTTGAAAATAAAAAACAGCTCGATAAGGTTTACTCCGTCAAGAATAATCTCCCCGGTCTAAAAACTCTGATATTAATTGATGACAGCAGTGTTGATCGTGATTCCTACATCGATATAAAGATATACTCAATGCAGGAATTAATAAAAAAGGGAGACGAACTTCTGAAAAAGGGAGATAAACGGTTTGATGAAGCATGGCGAAAGGTAGAACCGGAGGACCTTGCAACGATAATTTACACGTCGGGTACAACGGGCAGGCCAAAGGGTGTTATGCTTATGCATAAAAATATTATGCACAATGTTATAAACTCTCCTTACTCAATTCCCATAACACGGGGTGACAGGTTTTTATCCATCCTCCCCACCTGGCATTCATTTGAACGTACGGTAGAGTATGTTCTTTTACATGTTGGAGCATCCAATGCATACAGCAAACCGGCTGCCCAGATATTAATGAAGGATCTTGAACTTGAAAAACCCCACTACATAGCCAGTGTCCCGAGGATCTGGGAGTCTATATACAACGCCGTCTACTATAAGTTCAGTAAAGAACCATTTTTTAAAAGAATGTTGATATTTCTGTTTGTTAGATCGGGAATTATTCATCACAAGATGAAGATGTTGAGAAAAAATTTATTGCCTGTTTTTAAACCAAAAAGCTTTTTTAAAAGGCTATTCGAGTTGATATACTCCACTATTGTTGAGTGTTTGCTCTGTTTGATAGCTGCTACCGGAGATAAAATTGTATACAGCAAAATCAGAGAAAAAACCGGGGGAGAACTTAAAGCTGGTATAAGCGGAGGGGGTGCCCTTCAAAAACATGTTGATGATTTTTTTGCCGGAATCAGGCTGACAATACTGGAGGGGTATGGGCTTACAGAAACCTCACCG
>JALXDB010000316.1 GCA_026990615.1 Spirochaetota bacterium | reverse complement strand
GAGCCGTAGCAATAAAAATTGCAAAATCTCTTACGGAAGATAGAGCAATTGTTGTGAATATGTCGGGCAGGGGAGATAAAGACATATTCATTCTTGCCCCTCACCTGGACCCTGAAAAATGGTACCAATTCTTACAGGAGGAGTCAAAAAACTATGCAGAATAAAAATCCGAAAATCATGGCACATATGGTTGCATACTATCCGGATAAAAGTGAATCTCTTAAAATTGCCCTGTCTCTAATAGAAGCGGGAGCGGGAATTATAGAGGTTCAATTTCCATTCAGCGACCCCACGGCCGACGGGAAGTTTATTGAGCGGGCATGTACAGAGGCAATTAAAAATGGTTTTAATGTTGAAAATGGGTTTGAACTTGTAAAAACTGTTCATGAGAAATCGGCCCGTGAAGCAGGTGTGCCAATTTTTATTATGAGCTATGCCAACATTGTTTACTTCTACGGCGTTGAGAGATTTGTAAAGATGGCAAAACAATCCGGGGCTTCTGGGTTAATCATCCCCGACCTCCCATTTGACTATGATGAAGGTTTATACAGAGCCGGAAAAAGTTGTGGCATCGGTATAATCCCTGTAATTACCCCCTCAATTGATAAAGAGAGGCTTAAAGATATACTAAAACTTGAATCCGAGTATATATATACAACGCTGAGGCTTGGAATTACCGGCCAGCACACGGAGATAAACAGGAAAACTATCAATTATCTGAAAAATCTCAGCAGCTATAATGTAAAAATTCTCGCAGGTTTCGGGCTTTCATCTAAAGAACAGATAGAACCGCTGAAAAATTATATTTACGCAGCGGTTGTAGGTTCAGCTCTCATTAAATCAATTGCGGATAACAGGGATATTCCTCCTCATATCGCAGTAAAGGGGAAATTAAAAGAGCTTATTTTTTAATAATGAGAACCTGCGGGCCATCTAATTGAAGCATAAATCTGCATTTTAAAAAGTTTACTCAAACAAATATCTGCGTGTAACATAAGAGATATATGAAAGGTCTTTATAAATACCGAGTTTCCATAATGTAATAAATAAAACTTTATTTATAGAGTTTGAGATATTTTGGGCACTTTTGTTTTAATAACGCAAAAAAGCTTTCAAGACTTCTTAATTTTCTCTCAATGCCAACATATATTAACTTCAATAAAGTTTAAAAGATACCCGCTTACTGGAATAGAAAAAATCATATTCTGCAAATCCTCCTAATACGCAGGAATTCATCCTCCATTTCAGATATTATTTCATCCACTATATCCTTTATTGGTTTAACCTCATCAACAAGCCCAACACTCTGACCTGCCATTAGAGAACCATATTCAACATCCCCCTCTTTCACAGCCTTTCTTAAAGAGCCAACCCAGTACTTCTCCACCTCATACTGAGCCTGCATTCTGTCTATTTCACCTTTCTCAAGCTTTTTTAAAAGCTCAAGCTGCAGCTTTCCAAAGTTTACCATACCCTTATTTTTCAATGCCCTAACAGGTATTACAGGAAGTGCAGAATCAAACTGGGGAGTTGCAACCGCATCTCTTGCCTGTGCCTTTCTAAAAGCTTCTTTGAATTTTGGATGGGCAGAGCATTCCTCGGACATTACAAATCTGGTCCCCATCTGAACTCCTGCAGCACCCATCAACAGTATATGAAGCACCATCCTACCAGTTGCTATTCCTCCGGCTATGAAAATTGGTATATCCCGCTTGTCGAATAAAAACTGCTGGATAAGAACAATGGTTGATACGGGGCCTATATGCCCTCCCGCTTCAGAGCCCTCAAGTATAATAGCATCTGCCCCAAAGTTAACCATCCTGTCAGCTATCTGCAGGGTAGATGCAAAACAGATTACCTTTGCACCACTGTCCTTTGCCATCTTAACCTCTGATGCCTTTGGGAAACTCCCTGCAAATATTATATGACTTACCTGTTTTTTGCAGACCATTTCCAGATGGCTCTTATAATTGGGAGCTATCGTTATCAGATTTACACCGAACCTCTCTTCAGTTTTCTTAAGTTCATCAATATCTCTTTCAAGCATATCCACCGGCATATTTCCACCGGCAAGGACACCAAATGCCCCCGCCCTGTTTACAGCTCTGACAAGGTTAACATCACTAACCCATGTCATAGCCCCGCACATGATGGGCACACGTGTGCCAAGAAAATCATTACCCCTCTTTATTAACGGTTCCAATTCTTTGAGCATCCCTCACTCCTATAAAATTAAAATAATTTCCCGAAAATTAACTTAATCCAAGGATAGCCTTATCAAAAGCCAGATCCATCCAGCCTATTTTTAATGCACTCTGATTTACCTCATTGTAATCCACGCTATATTTTAATATGCCATTAATATTACCTTGGGTCAATTTTGCCGCCTCATCATCAGAATTAAATAATTTATCCTGCATCTCTGAGAGTTCCTCATTTCCAAGCAGTTCATTCGCTTTTTTTTCAGCACTCCTGTAGCCATCAACGACAAGCCTTATAAAGTCCTCCCTCAGAGATAGCTTATTTTCATCGCCGGGCGCTGCATCGGTTCTTAAAATATGATTGTCAAACTCAATATGCCCCCCCCAGTTCATCTTGCCCAGTACATACAGAATACTTATCAGCTCTTTCAAGCCGTCCATTCCCACCATAACAGGATTGTCATTATCAAACTGATTTGGCTTCTGGTTGCCAAGATGCAAAAAGAACAGTTTCCCGATGCTGGCCGCAAAGCTAACTGCTCCAATAGAGCTCAGTCCTGTCATCTGATCATGCTGCAAAACTTCAGGATTAACACCCCAGAAATCCGGATCGTCAAGCTGATATATCATGGCAATAGAATGTCCAACGGTCGGTAAAAACATCTCACCCCTTGGTTCGTTGGGTTTATACTCAATTGTCCCATATTTAATGGATAGTTTTTCCTTTTCCACATACGCTCTTGCTAAGTTAAGTCCATCCCTTATATAGCCATAGACTTTATCCCAGGGGACCGCAAACTGAGTTTCAAAGCCATCCCTTGCAACCCAATACGTAAAATACTCCGCCCCTAAAAAATTTCCTATTCTTAATGCTCTCATAACTTTCTGAGCTGCGAGCAATCTAATCCTCGGATCAGGATTTGATAATCCCCCGTTTCTAAAAACAGGATTGGCATGAAGATTCGCCGATATCATCTTAAACTTCAGACCCGCGGTGTCCATTTTAGCCTTTATTGTTTTAAGAGTCCGGTAAACTTCACCGTCTTTGTCCATATCATCCATGGGTTCGTAGGGATTCCACGGGACAAGATCATCATCATGAGCTGAGGTAAAATCAATTAATCCTTCAGACCTGGCGTTGCACAGTATATCTGTAACCTCAATCGAAGATACTCTATCCATAACTGGTGGTCCAAAAGGATCTGCTACCGGATTACCGACACACCAGAACGGCATTGACAACTGTTTCTTTATAGACATGGCCTACCCCCTATTCATTAATATCTGTATATTATAACAAAAATTACAACTATTTAATAGATTATTTTTACACATTATTTCAAAATTAAGTAAAAATTATCTATTACTCTGTATTCATACAATTTAATATTGATTTTTTCACCACTTAAAAGCATTATTAGTTGTAGAAAAAAAATAATGATTAGTAAATAGTTATGACTACACAAGAAGTATGGGAAAAAGTAAGAGAAAATATAATTGGTCGAAACAAATTCATAAAAGGACCCTTTGGTAAACGCCTGCTAACATACGCTGATTATACAGCATCTGGCAGAGGGCTTTATTTTATTGAGAACTACATAGAAGAACTTCTTGAACTATACGGAAACACCCACACAGAGGATGATATTACGGGGCGAATAACGGGAGAATATTTGAAAAGTGCCGAGGAAATCATTAAAAAGGCCTACAAAGCAGGTCCTGAATATAAGATAATCCACGAGGGTTTTGGTTCAACAGGCGCAATACACAGGCTTCAAAAGATACTCGGCATATATGTTCCCCCTGCTCTGAAGCAAAACATAGATGAACTCGCCAAAAAATTTTTTTATGGGGCTCATGAAACCTACAGACAGTTCAAAGAATATATACTGGAAAACAGACCTATTGTCTTTGTCGGACCTTATGAACACCATTCCAATGAAGTAACCTGGAGGGAGGGTTTTGCCGAGGTAATTGAGATAGAATTAAACGATGAGGGCCTCATAGATTTGAAGGATTTACAAAAGAAAGTCTCAAGCAGAAAGTATAAAAACAGATTAAAAATAGGCTCTTTTTCTGCTTGCTCAAACGTTACAGGCCTAATCTCTCCAGTTTATGAAATAGCAAAAATACTTCATGACAACAATGCGTATGCATTCTTTGATCTTTCATCATGTGCCCCATACCTATCCCTTGAAGTGTACAGAGATAAGGATAACTATCTGGATGCAGTCTTTTTCTCTCCCCATAAGTTTCTCGGAGGACCGGGCAGCTGCGGAATTCTTATATTTCATGAAAAATTATACAATACCGACCTGCCACCTACATGCAGCGGAGGAGGAACGGTAACTTACGTGGGCTTTAAAGACCAGGTGTATGTAAACGATATAGAGCTAAGAGAAAAACCAGGAACACCCGGAATCATACCGATGATCAGGGCTGCCCTTGCAGTTGAGCTTAAAGAACTTTTAGGAAAAGAAAAAATAGAGAAGAGAGAAAGAGAAATAACTAAAAGGGCAATGAATCATCTTCTTAAGTATCCGAATCTCGAAATACTTGGCAACAAAGATCCAGACAAAAGAATTGGCATTATTTCTTTTAACATTAGATTTAAAAACAACTACCTGCACCCAAAGTTTGTTGTAAAGCTTTTAAACGATCTATTCGGCATACAGGCAAGGGCAGGATGTTCATGCGCTGGTCCTTACGGTCATAGGCTCCTAAACATTAACGACCAGAAATCTAAAAAATATAGAGAAAAAATTATGATTGGGCTTGAAGGAGTCAAGCCGGGATGGGCAAGGGTAAGCTTTCACTATCTGATGACTGATGATGAAGTAGATTTTATTTTAAAAGCGATCTCATTTTTAGCGGAAAATGCAAAATTCTTTCTCTCACTATACAGATTTGATATAAACACTGGCAACTGGATACATAGAAATTTTAACGAAAAGTTTGAAAAAATAGATATTAAAAAGGCTATAGAATCAAAACCCTATCGTATAAAAACCGACCTAGACTACGGGTCACTGTACAGGAGCTATTTAAAAGAGGCAGAGGAGTTGTGTGCACATA
>JALXDB010000315.1 GCA_026990615.1 Spirochaetota bacterium | reverse complement strand
ACCTGTTTTACTATCACCATCTACTCCTTAGATGGCTCTAAGACTTACCAGGTCTTTCTTTCAATTCAATCTTTTTTGGGATTAAATTATTTTCTTAATTTTATTCTTGGAAGATTATTTTATTATATTAGTCTAAATTAAATCTATTTTTGGATTTATTTCATGGGATATTCAAAAAAGGGAAGACCCCTTTATATTCTGGATGGCTACAATATAGTTTTTAACCCGGTCTTCAAACATGGCGAAGATGATATTGAACTATTGAGAAGCAGGCTGAATGACTACCTCGAGGGGTACCTTCTGGATAAAAATGTTGATATAATTGTTGTGTGGGATGGCGCCAGAGGGGCCGGTGGTATTGTAAATAGTTCGAGGGGGAGAGTTAAGAACGTTTTTACAAGACCTCCTGAAAACGCCGATGCCCGTATTATTAGAATTGTAGAGAAGTATGATACAAGGGGAAGGATAATCGTTGTATCGGATGATAGAAGACACATTACAGGTGTGGTTAAAAATCTGGGTGCAAGGACGGTTGGAGTTAGAAGTTTTTTGAATTTGATCGGTTTTGGTGTTGAAGTAAACAGGTATGGTAGAGATAAAGAGGATTATTACTCTGAAGTGGAGGAGAAAAAATCTGCAGAGGATATCTCTGTAGATGAGTGGATCAGGATATTCAAATCCAGAAAAAAGGAGAGCAGTTAAATGAGAGATAATCTAAATGTAAAGGGAATGAGGGATTACTATCCTGAGTTGATGGCAAAACTTAATCATATTTTTAATGTCTGGAGAAAGACGGCACTTGCATACGGTTTTGAAGAGTACGATGGCCCGATTCTGGAAACTCTCGAACTTTACAGGCTTAAATCCGGCGATGAAATTGTTAAACAGCTCTATAATTTTACAGACAAGGGTGGGCGGGAGCTGGCCCTGAGGCCGGAGTTAACACCGACATTGGCCCGGATGGTTTCAAAGGTTTACAATGAGATTCAAAAACCAATCAAGTGGTTTTCAATACCGAGATGCCTCAGGTATGAAAAGCCCCAGAAGGGAAGGTTAAGAGAGTTTTTCCAGTTTAATATTGATATTATCGGAGAGAAAGATGAACTTGCGGATGCAGAGGTGATAGCAGTTGCAGTTGATTCTCTGAAAAATCTGGGTCTGACAGCAAATGACTTTATTGTTAAGATAAACAACAGAGATTTTGTTTCATCTTTTTTTAACAGGTATAATATTGATGAGAAAAATATATTTAAGATATACAAGATAATCGACAATGCAAGAAAGGTTCCGCAGTCGGTGACCGATGAAGCTATCAGATCTTTGAGTTTAAATTCTGAACAGATAGACGGGGTTTATAAATACCTTTCGATAAGATCAATTGATGATGATTCATTTTTAAATGAAAACAGTGAAGGTTCTAATTCGCTTTTAAGGCTGTTTGAAATGATTGGAAAGATGGGCCTTGAGAATTACTGTATATTCGATCCGACGATTGTCAGAGGCCTTGATTACTATACAGGGACTGTTTTCGAAATATACGATAGAAGTGAGAAGATGAGGGCTATATGCGGGGGCGGAAGGTACAATAGATTGCTGCAGGAGTTTTTGGGAAAAGAGGTGCCCGCATGCGGTTTTGGCATGGGGGATGTTGTTCTTGGGGAAATCCTTGATTCAAAAGGCCTATTGCCACCCTATTCTAAGAGTATAGATTATTTCCTTGCAAGAATAAGCGATGAGGAACTCGGGATTATGCTTAGAGTAGCGTCAGCATTGCGGAGAGATGGAAAGAGGGTTGAGTATGTTTACCGGAATCAGCCCGTTAAAAAGCAGATGGCAAAGGCTTCGAAGCTGGGTGCCAGATATGTTCTGATTTTCGGGCCGGATGAGGTTAGAAATGGCATGGTCAAGCTGAAGGATATGGAAACAGGCGAAGAGACTTTAAAAGAGTTAAGTGAGTATGTGAGGGATTAACAGTTTAGTAAATTAATTCAGTTAAATTGATAAAAGACCGGTTTTAATAGAAAAGGGTGTATTATAGTTTACGCCTGCCCATTGACGGTTTATTTTTTAACACTCCAGATTGCTTTTATCATATAAAGTTCAGAGAAGGCCTTAAAATCTGCTTTAAGAATAACTGCTACCTTTTGTTTTGTTGCAATAGTTTTCTGCCTGATTAAAGCGACCTTTAGTTTAATAACTTTTTATAGTGCCTGGTTGAATTTGGATATACAAACCTATCCCGCTTTTTACTTATAACACTGAATAACCCACTTATTTATTCTGGTCCGATTTGAGCCTGACTTTTTATGGTTGAATATAATTCATTGATGCGGGAAAAATCTGCCTGTTAAAACATTCCATATTTGATAGCTGTTAAAGCCATATAAAGACTAATGAAATTTAAATTGTTTATAAAATTATTAGTGATTAGAAAATTATAAATTAAAAATTTATTAATTAATAAATTTCTTGACAAAAATATTTTAATATGTAAGATAATAAACAGTTTATTTATAAACTAAAAAGATATTAGTTCGTAGTGTGAATAAGAATATGAAAAATTATATTCTTGTTGTTGATCAGGGGACTACATCCACAAAAACCTCTATATACAGCACTTCAGGGGATTTAATAGCTGATACAAATGTTCCAATCAAACAGATTTATCCTGAAATAGGATGGGTAGAACATGACCCGTATAATATTTTGAAATCAGTAACAGAAGGTATAGAAAGGGTACTCACCATCTCAGGTATAAATCCGAACACTATAGCCGCAGTAGGAATTGATAATCAGGGTGAAACCGTAATCCCCTTCGATAGAATAAGCTCTGAACCGCTGTACAACGCCATCGTCTGGCAGGACTCAAGAACATCGGATTTTTGTAATACTCTAAAAGAGAGATACGGGGAAGAAGAGTTAAACAAAAAGACAGGCCTTTTCTTTGATCCCTACTTCTCCAATACAAAGCTCCAATGGCTAAAGGAAAATGTTGATGAGGTGAAGAGGGCATCAGAAAGCGGAAGAGCAGTTCTTGCAACTTCCGATGTATGGCTATTGCACATGCTTACAGGCAGAAGCTCTCTTAAGACTGATACAACCACAGCGTCAAGAACAGGCATTTTCAATATTAACACGTTAGAATGGGATGAAGATCTCCTTGAAATTTTTAACCTCTCTTTAGATGAAATGCCGGAGGTTGTGCAAACAGTTTTTAAGTTTGGTGAATGTGATCCTGATATATGCTCCGGGGTTATGGCGCCAATTTACGCCTCGTGTGTGGATCAGCAGGCTTCGATGTTCGGGCATCTATGCCTTGAGAGAGGAGAGGCAAAAATAACCTACGGTACGGGTGGCTTTTTGCTTTTAAATATAGGGGGTGAAAGGATTCCTTTAAAAGATAAAATTATAACAACTGTGGGAGCCCAGTACAGAAATGATGTGGACTACCTGCTTGATGGTGGAGTTTACTGCGTGGGTTCATGTATAAACTGGCTGAAGGATAAGATAGGGCTTCTGGATGATGTGAGGGATTGTGATAGGTATGCTATGTCTGTCGATGATAATGGCGGTGTCTTCTTTATACCTGCTCTGGCCGGTCTTTCTGTTCCATACTGGTCAGCCGATGTCAGAGGCGCATTTATGGGGTTGAGCTTGATGGCCAGGAGGGAGCATTTTGTAAGAGCCCTTCTCGAGGGAATAGCGTACCGTTTTTATGAAATAATTGACATCATAAGGGAAAATGGATTTAGTGAAATTTCATTTATATCGGCCGATGGGGGAGTTAGCAACAGTGATTTCTTAATGAAGTTTCAGGCAAGCATAACAGGGATCACTATTAAGAGAAAAAAAGTAAAAGAGATAACATCCCTGGGCATGTTTTATCTGGCGGCACTGGGAATAAAAATGTTTAATGATGTAGATGAAATCAAGAACCACCGTAGTGAAGAAGAAATATTTTATCCGGATAAAGGTTTTAGAAGCAGTTATGACGAGTGGAAAAGACTAACCCAGATGCTTGTAAATCATTACCATCAATGATGTAGATTGAAATACATTTCTTAAATAAATGCAGTTTCCGGAGAAACAGCTATGGTAGATAAAATCTCAATTGAAAAAAAGATGCTATTTGCACCGGGACCGGTTTTAACATCGGAAAGGGTAAAGAAGGCAGCTTTACAACCGGATATATGCCACAGAAGCCCGATGTTTGAACAGATATACTCGGGCCTAAAATCCAGAATACTGAAGCTCTTTAACGCTGATAGTAATACTCATCACTCAATTGTGGTCAGCGGTTCCGGAACGGCCGCCAATGAAACAGTTATATCTTCTGTATTTAATGATGAAGAAGAGATATTGATTATTTCAAACGGTGAATTTGGAAACAGGCTAATTGAAATAGCCGACGCCTATAAAGTAGGTTCAAGGGTTGTCGAGTTTGACTGGGGTGAGTATCCCGACATTAATAAAGTAGAGGATTTCCTGAAAAGGTACAGCAGGATAAAACTTGTTTCCATGGTGTATCATGAAACAAGTACAGGAATGATTAATCCTGTAGAGGAGGTGGGAAGACTTGCGAAAAAGTACGGTAAACTCTACCATGTTGATGCTATTAGCGCAGTGGGTGGTGAGAATGTAGATGTTACCGGGCAGCAGATAGATTTTTGCACCGGGGTTCCCAATAAGTCAGTTGCCGGTCATCCTGGAGCCTCTTTTGTGTGTGTTAACCTCGAGGCATACAAACAGGTAAAGAACATAAGGGGTAGAAATGTTTACCTTAATCTCCAAAAACATGTCGAAATATCCATGAATAAAAATCAGACTCCCAACACTCCTGCAGTTGTGATGTTTTTAACCTTATATGAAGCACTTGATGAGCTTTTTGAGGAGGGACTTAACAATAGAATAGAGAGGTATAAAAGAGATGCAGACATTATAAGAGATGCTGTTAAAAAACGCAGTTTAAAACTGCTTATTGATAATGATGAATGGATGTCCACTACTGTGACTTCTGTGTTTTTACCGGAGAATATTGATGTTTACAGTTTTGTTAATGAGATGTACCGCAGAGGTTATGTAATCTACCTTGGTAAAGGTCCTCTGCTGAAAAAGAATATGTTTCAAATTGCAAATATGGGCAACATCCATCCGGAGGACTGTTATAGATTTGTAGAGGTTTTTAACGATGTTCTGGACTCTTACAGATAACAGGTCCAGCTCTGCTGGATATTAATATATAAAAAATTTTATTAAAAGGAGGACTTATATGGCTGATGTAGAAACAAAGAAATTGTATGCCCGTAAAAGTTCCGGCCTTGTAAGAACTATTGGAATGTTTGGAGCTATGGTTTTCGGTGTACACTGCATTAGTCTTTCTTCATCCGGGTTTATACCCTTTTCATGGGTAGCTTCTGCATGGCCGGGGGCAAGCATTATCGGAGTTTTAACTGTTGCAATGTTTCTCTCGCTTTTCCATGCTTTTACCTATGCTTCGATTGGGTCTGCCATGCCGAGGTCCGGAGCTGATTATACCCTTGCCAGCCGTACCCTTAGCCCGCAGTTCGCCTTTGCTTCAAGTTTTACCCTGGCAGTTTTTAGTGCAATGGTTTCGGGAGCCTTAATCGCATGGATACCTTCAGGTATTATCCCTACTCTGTTTCAATCTATGGGTATAATATTCAACAATGAGGGATTTAAAGAGTTCGCCAAATGGTCAGGTACTCCTACAGGAATAATAGTTATTGGGACCATCTGTCTTGTGATTGTCTATCTCCTTATGATCCTGCCTACTAGAACAATCGTTACAATCCTTGAGATAGGATTTATACTTGGAGTTATAGCCTGGATTATAATCTATATTTCACTTGGTTCCGCGAAAGGTCCCGAGCATTTTAAAGCAGCATGGGACAAGTTTATGGGTGCAGGAAACTATGACTCTGTAATCCCCGCGGCTGAAGCAGCCGGAATGAAGTGGGATCCAAGAGTTGGTACCATGACCCTTGCCGGACTCATTATGGGATTCTGGGTATTTTATGGATACTATATCCCGACATTCTTTGCAGGAGAAGTCAAGCAGGCATCCAAAAACTTGCTTGCCGGTTCATGGGCCTCTTTAATTGTGACGTGGGCAATATTTGTCGGTGGAGCTATTCTCCTTCAGAGATTAACTCCTCTCAAGTGGATTGCAGCCGAGGGATACCTTGCAAACAATACGGATAAATTTGCAATGCCCTGGATAACCTTCTACGCTGCAATTCTAAAGCCCAATATTATTCTTGTAGCACTTGTGGCTCTTGGATGGCTTTACACAATGATCAATCTTGCCCAGACGTATTTCTTTTACACAAGCCGAATCATCTTTGCATGGGCATTTGATAGGTTAATTCCGGAAAAGATATCAAATGTAAATCCAAAACTGCACAGTCCGGTTGTTGCAATCACAATAATTGCCATTATATCGGAAATCGGAATTATTGATGCTGCTACGGGTGGAGTTATGGGAGCCCAGTTGAACTTCGTATTTTTTGCTGTAATCACACAGATAGTTCCGGTTCTTGCTATGACCCTGTTCCCATTCCTCAAGCCGGATCTGTACGACCAGTCACCGGATATTGTTAGAATGAAGCTCGGTAAGATTCCTGTAATAACTATTATTGGTGGGATCACCCTTGCCTATCTGTTGTGGATGATTATTGCTTCTTTTCTGTTCCCGGCTGTTGGTGGAAGGATCGGTCCGGGTGTTCTTGGAACTCTTGTAGGAATGTATGCAGTTGGTTTCATTATCTACTATGTGACAAGGTCTTACAGGCTTAAAAAAGAGGGAATCGATATTGCATGGACGTTCAAATCCATACCTCCCGTTTAAAATATATGTCCAAAAAAATCAGGGGAGAGGTGTAGTACGACCTGCACCTCTCTCTATTGAATTAAGGAGAATCCGATGAGAAAAATGACGAGAATTCTGTTTGCATCTGATTTTCATGGCTCTGACATGTTCTTCAGGAAGTTTATAAGGGCAGCATACAACTACAAAGCTCAGGTGCTTATTGGTGGTGGTGATATTACTGGAAAGGCAATGATACCGATAATCCACAAGGGAGGCGGTGTGTATGAGGGCTACCTGTTCGGTTCAAAGCATATAGCCGAGACAAAAAAGGAGCTCGAAAAGTTTAAACAGGCTATATCAAATACGGGATTTTATCCGATTGTATTGGAACCCGAAGAGGCAAAGGAGCTTGAAAATGACAAGGAGAAAATGGATCGGATATTTAAAGAGATGATGATAGAGAGATTAAAAGAATGGATACAACTTGCTGAAGAACATCTGTCTAAAAAGGGAATAAAGATGTTTTTCATGCCGGGAAATGACGATTCTTACTACATAGATGAAGTTCTGGCGAGTTCTGATTACATTGTGAATCATGATGGAAAAAAAGTATGGATTGATGATTATCATGAGATGGTGGGGCTAGCCTATGCTAATATTACTCCCTGGCATTGTGAGAGAGATATTCCTGAAGAAGAGTTAAGGGAGAAGATTGAAGAAGTAGTTTCCAAAATTGAAAATGTGAAAAACTCTATCTTTTGCTTTCATTGTCCGCCTTACGATACAAGGATAGATATTGCACCCGAGCTTGATAAAAACTTGAAGATAAAAACAATGGGCGGACAGGTTATTATGAAACCTGTTGGATGCAAAGCTGTTAGAGAAGCCATTGAGAAGTATCAACCTCTGCTTTCATTGCATGGACATATACATGAGTCTGCCGGATTTGAGAAGATAGGCCGTACTATAGTGGCAAATCCGGGAAGCGAATATGCCGAGGGTATTTTAAAAGCGGTGCTGGTAAATCTGGGAAAGGATGAGGTCATAGGACGTATGATTATCTCCGGTTAAAAACTTCTTGATTTTTAAGATTAATTAATGAATAATAATTTCAATAAAAATAACATTCTCTAATATTTTTATATAATGTCAAATATATATGGGTGGAGTTTCTGATGAAAGATTACGGAGAACCGAGAGAAGACTTTAATGAGGAAAAAGAGAGGTTAATTTCGTTGCTCAATAGAGAGGAAAACAAAGATCTAATAATGAGGTTGATAGGGGCGTTGGCCTTCTATACAAGGTGCAAGAAGTATAACTATCTTCAGTCCGAAATGGGCAGGGAATTTACAGATATAGATTTTGCATCTTACAGCAGGTTTACAAGGAGAATAATCGAGTTTCTGACTGCCTGTGGATATGAAGAGGATGTTCAGGTTACACAGCTCTTCGGTGAATCAAGGCTTTTGTTTCACGATTTTGTAAATGAGAGGCATATTGACGTTTTTCTCGATAAACTTTCCTTTTCTCATACCATTAATTTAAAGGGCAGGCTTGAAAAAGATGAAATAACTATTCCTCTGGCGGAGCTCTTTCTGGAGAAGATGCAGATAGCCAAAATAAATGAAAAGGATGTTATTGATACAATCATGCTTCTCAGAGAGTTTGATTTCGGAGAAGATGATAATCATATAAACAAGAATATAATACTAAACTATCTACGGAAGGATTGGGGGTTCTGGAAGACCGTAACGGATAACCTCATGATCGTTAAGAATTTTCTGCCGAAGTATCCTCAATTAAAAGAAGAGGATAGAAAAATAGTAGAAGAGAGAATTGACTATATACTCGATGAGATTAATAAAGCCCCAAAGACTATAAGGTGGAAGTTGAGGGCTGTGATCGGTGAAAAAGTAAAATGGTACCAGGATGTGGAGGAACTAACAGATAGAATGTAGTGTTGAGTTACAAAAGTCTTTCCTGTATATAGTAGTTAAAATCAAATATCTCTTCTAAAATGGCAAGGGCAGCACCAACCGGTGCTGCATATTTATTTTCATTTTCAAGTTTGATCTGGATTCTGTCCCTGTTAAGGGGTGTTAGCTGCTCGAGTATGTACTCTTTTATAAAACTCTGGTAGTATTTTAAGTGTTTTGTGAAGAATCCTGTGATAATAAGAATATCCGGATTTAAAAAGTTTATGGTATTCCCCAGTGCAAAACTGAGCTTATCTATTGATTCTCTTAACATTTTGTTGGCCAGGCTATCGCCTCCCTTTGCTTCTGTAAGCAGGTCTGCAAAGGTAAAGTACTCGCTGTAATTTGATAGGGTAGTGTTAACTCCCTTTTTAATCTCGTTTAAGATCCTGTCCTTAGTTGAAATAAACGAAGAATATATATTTAAGCATCCTCTGTTCCCGCAGTAGCATTGAGGTCCGTTTTTATCAATGACTATATGTTCTATACCAAGCTCTTCTGTTACACTGTTTCTGAAGATATGTTTTGAATAGTACATCCCCATAGATATTATATCGTCTATAGAAAGATATAAAAAATCTTTCTTGCCCTTAAGGTCCTTTAGTTCGTCAAGGAATGAGTAAAACCTGGTCTTTGCTGAACCCAACCCTGTTACTATTATTGGGAGTGAGAATTTATTCTCCACTTCTTTTCTGAGAAAGAATTCCCTCCAGTTGAAATTTTTCGGAAAGGCAATAATGCTCTGATTTTTATAATTTACAATACCTGCACTTGCTATTCCAATTCCGCATATATTCTGATATTTAGATATAAATTCGTCTGTCATGTTATAGATGTGATGAAGGATTATTTCCTGTATTTTCTTATCCTGTTCGGGATGATCGACGTCCATCGGGAAATGCACAGTAGAGTGGTCTATTATTTCTCTATCAGAGTTTGTTACCACCGATTCTATTTTTCCGGGATCTATCTTAAAACCAAGCAGTATGAAGTTTTCAGAATTTAGTTTTACCCTCTTTATTTTTCTTTTCTTCTTTTGATCAATATCTTCAACAACCCTTATTATTCCTATATCAAAGAGATGTGATAAGAAAAGTGAAACCTGCGGGATGGTAAAATCAAGGACCTCTGCTATCTCTGCCCTTGTTAACCCGTCGTTGGAATATATCTCGTACAGAAGTTTTGTTCTGAGGTATTGAACCTTTCGTTCACTCTTTTTTAACTTTTCTCTGATTCTATCAGTAGAGTATTGGTAGAGGTAATCTTTAATAGGATTTTTTTCTTCAGCTGACATGATTAATATTATATTTATACTTTTACTGTAAATTAATTTAAGAGATAATACAAGATAAATCAAGGATTCTGTTGGGATGGAGAAAGATAGAGTTGAAAATAATATAAAGAAAAAAATTCTGTGGATAATTTCCGACGGTACGGGCAGGACTGCTTCCCAGCTTATCAAAGCGGCAAGCTATCAGTTTGACACCGGGGATGTGGAGTTCAGAATAGTGAAGGATGTTACTGACGAGAGAAAAATAAGGGATGTTGTGGAACGCGTGAAACAGGAGTCAGGAATGGTTGTCTACACTCTTGTTTCAAAGATGAACCGAAGGTTAATGTACAGGCTCTGTACGGAAAATCATATCCTGTCGGTAGATCTTTTCGGTCCCCTGATATCGACAATGGAAAAGTTTCTACAGAAGGTGCCAAAAGAACTTCCGGGTTTAACCTATAAATTAAACAGAGACTATTACAGAATGGTCGATGCTGTTGATTTTACCATTAAGCATGATGATGGAGTATCGATTAAAACCGCAGTTCAGGCGGACATTATTCTTATCGGCCCCTCAAGGGTCGGAAAAACTCCTCTTTCGGTCTATCTTGCCTATTCGGGGTGGAAAGTGGCAAATATACCTATTATTAAAGGATTGAAACCACCTGATATCCTTGAAAAGTATCCCCTGAAAGTCTTCTGCCTGATAATTGAACCATCCCTACTTCAGAAAAGAAGAATGGACAGAATAAAAAAGCTGGGAGATCCTCGGGTGGATGGATACACCGATCTTAAGAGCATAACAGAAGAGATAGATTACTGCAAAAAGATCTCCAATTACGGTAAGAAGTGGCCTTTGATAGATGTTAGCTATAGAACTGTTGAGGATATTGCAAAGGAGATAATTCAGCTTGTTTCAATCTAATTTTAGATATTAGAGGTGCAATATGGCAAGGTTATTGATATGGGCGGTGTTTATCTTCGGCGGTATAACCGGTGGAATCTTAATCGACCTGAGGATGTTCAGGACCCTTTTTTCCAGTATCATGTTTCACGTTGCATCGAGCATTATCGGGCTTGTCCTGCTCAGGATTGTTATGATTATAAGCAGAAACACGGGAAGGTATCTTGCTAAATACGGAAGAAATGGTGAAATTCCCAGACTCACAACAAATGTTCTTGTGACAACGGGGGTATACGGATGTATGAGGCATCCGATGCATTTTGGGTTGATGTTTTTTCCCCTTTCCTTCGCACTTCTCATGGGCTCACCTTCTTTTATATTTTTTATAGCTCCAGGGGAGATGCTGTTAATGGTGGTTATGATTAAGTTGATCGAGGAACCTGAAGCAATAAGAAAGTTTGGTGAGGACTATCTTGAGTATATGAAAAAGGTTCCTATGTTCAGCCTGAAACCTGAATGCCTGAAGCTTCTTTTCAAGAAGGTTTAATTTGCAGGAGCAAAACACGGCCTATTTTTTTACTTTTAACCGGGGATAGTTTTGTGTTTTATCCCTGCTTTAAGTATTTTTTTGTATTCCTTGACTAAAATTGAGCCTGCCTTTTCAGAAAGGCAGTTAAAGGGTGTTGTAAGAACCTCGTATCCTCCATGTTTAAAGTGTTTTTTAAGAGGGATATACCCGTAGTATCCGTTTGCCAGTGAAATAGGAACAATCATCTTGTAACCACGGGTCCTTTTAAGTTTGAGGCCTATCTCCACAAATGGTTCGCCCGGTATGGAGATTACTGAAACAGGCCGGGCTTTTTTGTCTCCCTTTTTATCGGGCAGAAAAAATAGAGCCTGTACCGGAATGTTGTATTTTTCTTTTCTTGCTTCAACGTACTTTAAAAGTTCCTTTTGAAAAATTAATTTAACCTCACTGATTTCATTTGCCAGATCTTCAGCGGTCAGATTTTTAGATGATGCTATTTTGTTTGCATTTTTATTAACGGAAGACCTGGCCCCTTCGATTTCCGCTCTATCTACTTCTCTTGATGGAATTGTTATTTCTCCGGCTGTAAAGAATATTTCTTTGACATTTAGAGGTTTAGCCTTTTTCAGTGCGGATACTAGAATATTTCCGTAACCGTTTCCTATTCTTTCGGCTTCGGCGTAAGATGTCTGGGGGTGCGGGGATGAAAAGTCGAAATGGTTGATATTTCCGGCTGGAGCTATTGACGGGATAACCATAATATTGCTGTTTAATACACGCTGTACTTTACGCTCCATGAATCCCGGCCAATCAGCGCTTATCATATCTCCGTCAATTGTATCGGTGTGGTTTGATATATTAACAAGAATCACTTCCGGGATTAATCCAGGGGAGTTAAAAACAATTGCCTGAAGCTCCCTGTCGACAGGACCTTCGGGTTTTAAAAGCTGTCCGGAGCCTTTGGGCGGGTTGGTTAGCAGCCTTCCATCTTTCATAAACCATCTTCTGTTTGAAGCAAGATTTTTATACGTCGTTTTGATTGTAGTTGTAGTGCATTTATACTCCGGAGATAGGGATTTAGCAGACGAAATGATCTGCTCTTCCAGCCAGTTCTTATATTCTGTTTCCTCTTTTGCTTCAAATAACGCCTCGAGGGCCGGGCCTGTATGAATGTGGGAGGCAAAAACCATTATGCTGTCGTATGTAAAAGATGTGGCCGAAGCTATCTTTAATCTCAGAGATTTCGCATATTCGTATCCAAGAAGACATGTGTCGATTTGAATAAAGAGAAAACTGTGTTTTTTATCGGAGATCCCAAGAAGCCTTGAGTACAGAGGATCAAGAACCCCTTTTGAAACTCTGCTGTTGAAGTATCCGGCCATTGAAACGGGGTGCCTCGGGGTTATATCTATCTTTTTCCAGTCAATATATAGATAACCGTCGGTCATATGCTCAGGCCTTTTATAATTTTTAGGGCATTTTTATAGTATATCTTTTTTAGAACACTCCTGGGTAGGTACAAACCGTAAATCCTCCAGCGAGAGTATCCGAACCTGCCAACATAGTCGGGGTAATCGAAATATTCATCTTTGGTTTCAAGAAACCTGTAGTAACTTCTGTATACCTCCCTTTTTGCCGGCATGTCTGTGCCGAATAGTACCCTGTTCTGGTACCTGATCAAGAAATCTCTCGCTGTATAGGGTTGACGCCCGAGTTCATCTATTCTCGCTGCAATATCAATGAATGCGTTCGGATGATCATCCAGGAATCTGGCAACATATTTCAAATTTTCGGAGTAACCCCCTACATGGGCACATATAAATCTCGTTTTTCTGTGTCTTTCTATAACCCTGTTTCTCTGGGATAAGAGCTCCTCCTTGCTGAAGTACGAGTTGTAAAAGCTCCACTCGGGAGCAAGTCTCAGAGTCTGGTAGTGTTCGTTATGTTCATCGAGGGGTTGAAAAAACGCCGCCGGATCGGATGTATGTATAAGAACAGGTATATCAAGTTGGGCCGCTTTTGCCCATATGGGGTCAAGCCTACTATCGTCGATTGCAATCATTTGGTTTTTGTAATCCCTGAATTTCAATCCAAGCTCCTTTGTTATTTTCAGTCCAACGGCCCCTTTTTTTATATCCTGTTCCAGCTCTTCCACTGCGAGATCGGCAAAGTCGTCACTCTTTATCAGAATTTCGCCTGACATGTCTGCGAAAACACTCATTGTGAAGCAGTAAAATCTGCCGGGATATCTTTCGCTGTACCTTTTTATAAAGAAGTCAATATCTCGCTTTGCGACCCTGTACCCTTCCTCTGTAAAGGTGAATTTTGTATTGCCGGTGAGGTTTATAAAAATTTCCACACCGGCTTCATCCATCTCTTTGACCACCTCGGATGGCTCTGGATCTCCGAAGAGATGGTTATGGGCGTCAATCACAGGGAATCTTGCCCTATCGGGTATATGCACATCGGTAACAAGCATGGGTTTTGGTTTAAATTCACTCAATTTCAGGTCTTTTAACCGTTGCATCCTGACTTTTCTCCACTTTTTAAAGTAAAAAATTGTATGCTTTTATATAACTTTATAAATCCCGTTTTCGGGTTTTTATATGGTTCGATCGATTTCGTATCCATAGTAATCCACAGTAAAATAATATTATCAAACTACAATGTATTTAATACCCACCTGTTCGCAAAAATCAGCAAGTGCCGGAGTCAACTCTTTGCCATAGCCCAGGCATGCGTATTCATTGGTCCAGTATTTTAGAAGAGTGTCTATATCTCCGCGAACCCTGACAAATCCGTGGGGCCAGAAAGGAATTCCGCACTCCTTTAATCTATCCTCAATCTGGTCTGCCGGAGGTTCAAAAATAGAAACGTCGGCGATTACCATTATAAATTCCCCGTTTATTCTCCCCAGCCTTGCTATAACCCCTTCGCCTACTTTGCATACAAGCTTTACAGATAACCCACCTGCCTCTCCTTCTGTGGGAATTCCATGCTCTGCAAATCCCGCGGGTCCCACCTTGCCCGCTAAGGATGGCGGGCATGCACCATCGCCTATTATCTTTATCTCTTTTGTTTTTCTGTCGATGTGCTGCAGGTCTCCGTAGTAAACTCTCTCCTTGCTGAGTTTTGTCAGAAGGAGTGTTGTAAGGGCCGTGTTAAAATCTCCAAGCGTGGATGTGCCATATCCATCTTCAAGCATCATCGATTGGGCAAAGCAGGTGGCAACGTATTCATCTGCAAGCCCTGGAAAGGACTGTATCGTGTAGAAGTCAAACCCTTCTTCCTGTACTATCTTTTTCAATGCCAGGTACAGCCTTATTGAACGTTCATTTACGGGGGTCATATCGGGTAAGGTACCGAAAAGTTTCTTTATTCTTGGCATTACCTCCTCGATCTCTTTACTTGTTATTGCCTCGGCCGTTTTAATAAGTTTAGTTGTATCCCTTGAGTCTATATCAATTCCAAACACTCTCATCCACTGGGATGGATCGGCCACTCCAACTGTCTGTCCCATTCCCCTTCCACCGAAGGCGCCAATTGTGGACATATTTAGATAGTTCTTCAGGTGGCTTCCCTTGCAGTAGCTTACGATTTTATCTATCTGGTCATCTTCATCAATTCCTCCGTATACAAATCTGTGCGGAATGCCTACCTCCATTAATGCTCCGTGCATAACAAGACCACCGACTGGCCTCCAGCCCTGAGAGCCGGGATGAGTCCAGATTATTATTCCTCTTCCGGTCATTGCGTAGTCGCGAATGGCTGCGATAAGGTGTGCTGCCCATACCCAGGTTCCGGAAAAAAGTACAACGCAGTCTATGCTCTCGTCCATTTTCATTTTTCTGAAAGCTTCCTTTGCCTCTTTTTTTGTCGAAACTACAACGTCATGCTCTATAATAGCAATCCCCTTTTCTTTCAGTTTATTCTTCGATTTTTCGATTAGTGAATCATCGATAAATGGTTTACCGAGAGGATCTTTTAATCCATCTTTATGTACACCGTAAACAATAAAACCTGCTTTTGGTCTAATCATGGTAACCTCCGTTATTTTAAAGTTAAGAATTGTTGAATATGAAAACTATTAATTACTGTAAATAATTATATTGCTAAAAACAAGTTTTAATCTAGCCCTGGCATATAAGTAATAACTGAATAACCGTGAAATATTAAGGTATCTATTGCGCATCTATTATGAGGTAATAACCTGGTTTAATTAATCCTATTGTATCATGATACTGTTATTTCCAGAATCAATTATTTTATATCTATGCAACATTTTTTTAATTGCATCAACACCTGTTTTTTCTTCTCTTCTTTTGCTGGCCTTTGCATAGAGCATGGAGAACAATCCTGTAAGTTCTATAGGCAGTCTCTTCTGATAAAAAAATATAAAAGCCCCCGTAAACAGATGTTGAAAATCCATATAGCTTCCTGCGAGGAGTGAAGGAGAATCTTTATGTGAATCCTTAGAGGGATGATTTATTGAAAATAGACTGTTAAAATGATGGATGAAGGTCTTATGCGGGTTTACAAAAACCACCGTTGTAAGGCTTTTGCTTTGTTTTTTTAATTCCTCTGCTGTTTTTAGTATTTTATCATCTTCTGCATCTTTGTATCCGGTTACGAATATTATGTTTAAATTGTTAATTATTTTTCGTAAATTACCTTCGTTGATACCTGCTCTGCCGATTGCCTGTGTAACTGAAGTTGATACTCCTCTGTTTGTGAAGTATTTTAACATATAGATGATTTCGTCTATCGTTTGATCGTTTATCAAGCTGCCCTCAACATGGATTGAACTTATCCCATTAATTATGTCTTCGTATTTAAAATTTCTAACGGAGAACAGTTTCTTAACTCCCGTGTAGTTGACATCAAGTAGAATTCTGCTATATCTTCTTTCAATGAAAAGAAGCCTGAAAGGGGTATTGCCATCGGGTACCTTTTTAATATTTTTTATATCTACACCTGCGTTGGCCAGATACTCAAGCATTTTGCTGCTCTCGTTATCAGAACCTGTGCAAGTAAACAGGATGGGGTTCCCGCCCAGATGGGCCAGTGAGTCAACAACGTAAAGACCTTCCCCTCCCCATTTTTTGGAAAAATGAGAAATTTCCATTTTGCCTGACAAATGGGGGGTATCAGTGTATAAAAAAATAGTGTAGTTCAGCTCTCCAACAACCGCAGTTTTAATTCTGTGCGGGGGAAGGTTATCAATTTCGTAGAGTGTGTATTCATTCAGTAGTTTTGGCCTTTTCATCGTTTTATTTTCGTTTCTAATTTGCTCCACAATCAATGGCTTTTTCTGGATATATAGTAATATACATCATCTGTATAGTTAATTTTCTTTAAAATATTGATTAAAAAATAACCCCCCACTACACAAGAGGGTTAATTATCTGCAATGGGGGGTTGGTATATAGGGAGGTTTACAGTGAACTCGTTTTTTTACAATAAAAATATAATCCTGTTTTTTAGGTAAAGGTATAATAAAATTAATTTAATGTTAATATTATGTTAAGATTTATAAATATTGGGTTTAATTGGGGCGTTGACACCAATAATTTAAGATTTATAAATATTATGGATAATTCAGGCCGAAAACGTTGGTAATTTAAGATTATGAATATGATAGAGAATTGGGACGAAAACCTACAATAATTTAATATCTATTAGGGCGAAATTCGAATTTTTAAATATATAATTATAACAAATTACACGCTACTTTTTATAGTATTAAAGATATAAAATTATGTATTTTTTGAATTAAAATTGAAAACTCGACATTGGCCCTATTAAATGT
>JALXDB010000314.1 GCA_026990615.1 Spirochaetota bacterium | reverse complement strand
GGATTTGCAGAGATATTATTTGCAGGATTTTTGCCGCCCGGGTACACAGGCTATAGGGATGCATTTGTATTTATCCTTCTAATTTTAATACTGCTGGTTAGGCCGCAGGGCATACTCGGTTCTAAGACTACTGAAAGGAGAATATAAGGTGAAACGCAACGGGTTATATGTACTGATATCTCTGCTGTTCCTGTTTGTCATAATATTTTTTGTAAACCGCTATGCCAACGGCTATATAACACGCGTTGTGAACCTGATGATGATATATATAATTCTTACAGTCAGCCTTAACCTCCTGACAGGATTTACAGGAATAGTCTCCCTGGGTCAGATCGGCTTTATGGCAATAGGTGCTTATCTCTCGGCAATACTTACCCTTGCTCCAAGACTCAAAAAGATGTGGTTGCCTGGCCTTCCTGCATGGTTGCAAAATATTCAACTATCCCTCTTTCCATCAATGTTGATAGGTGGCATTACAGCAGCGGTGATTGCAATCCTGGTTGGCCTGGTAATTCTGAGATTGAGGGGTGTATATATTGCTGTTGCAACGCTCGGTTTTCTGGTCATAGTTAAGGTATTGGCTGAAAACTGGATAAGTGTTACCCGTGGTGGAAGAGGAATCTCTGCTCTTCCCATGTATACCAATCTCTGGTGGACAACAGGCACTGCTGTTTTCACAATATACGTTGTATGGCGCATAGTCAACTCGCCTTACGGAAGGAAAATGATGGCTATAAGGGAGCATGATATTGCCGCTGAATCGGTAGGGGTGCATACCCCACGTGTAAGGCTGTTCGCGTTTACGGTAAATGCGTTTTTTACGGCGGTTGCGGGTGCTCTCTGGGCCAATCTCATAGGGGTTGTTTCTCCTGGTAGTTTTTACCTGTGGCTTACCCTCCTTATAATAATTATGATGGTTGTAGGAGGAATGGGAAGTATAACAGGCTCGGTTGTTTCTGTCGCTGGATTTACTCTGATTCTTGAATGGCTTAGAAACCTTGAAAGCCAGATTGCAGTATACGGTTTTCATTACATTATTTTTGCACTGATATTTATGGTAATTATAATTTTCAGACCGCAGGGAATTTTTGGCACAAAAGAAATAACAATGACTGTAATTTCAAATCTTTTCAGGAAGGTGAAAGAGGATAATAGTGCGGAAAGGGGGTGATAGGTAGTCATATTTCCAGATTTAAATATCCATGAAATATCTTAATAAGGAGGTATCATATGCGAAAATTATTGATTGTAGTTTTAGGTATTGTGTTGCTTTTTGGTGTACAGTTTGCATTTGCATCTAAAGAGTCAAATGTGGTACTCATTGGAGTTATTGAAAACCTGACAGGTTCTCAGGCATCCCTTGATGCTCCCTCTTTAAATGGTGTGAAGTTGGCTTTGAAAGAGGTCAATGATGCCGGCGGTGTTTTGGGGAAAGAGGTTAAGATCGAGGTGAGAGACGGAAAATCTGATCCTGCAACTCTAGCAGTTGCAGCAGAAGAGCTTGTTAGAAAACATGTTGTTGCAATGACAGGATTAAGTGATACTACAATGGTTCTTGCAGCTGCTCCTGCCGCACAGAAGGCAGGTATACCTTTTGTAACTTCCGGTGCGACAGCTCCCACTCTGCCGGATGAAGTTGGCGATTGTCTCTTTCTTGAACCCTTTGGTGACAATGTTCAGGCCGCTGCAGCAGCAGAGTTTTCTTACAATGATCTGGGAGCAAGGACTGTATGGATTTTGTACGATAAAGCAATGGACTACACACTGCTTCTGCAGAAATACTTTGCAGAAAGATTTAAAGAACTTGGCGGAAAGGTTGTGGCAAGTGACACCTACCAGACAGGAGACACAGATTTCAGGGCTCAGCTTACACGGTTAAAGGCCTTAAACCCGCAGCCCGACATTCTCTTTATTTCTTCCGGACCTGATGACATAGGTACCATTGTAAAGCAGGTGAGAGAGCTTGGGATAAATCAACCGATAGTTGGTGGTGATGGTTACGATACTCCGCTGCTTGTCCAGGTTGCAGGTCCTGAGTATGCCAATAATGTATATTTCACAACTCATATATCATTTGAGTCTCCCAAGGCAAAAGAGTTTGTTAAAAAGTATAAAGCGATGTTCGGCCATGAGCCCGAAAATGCATTTGCAGCACTCGGGTATGATGCCTTCAACCTGATAATTGATGCTATTAAAAGAGCGGGCAAAGCCGATCCAAAGGCTGTAAAGGAGGCAATAGCCTCTACTAAAGGATTTGAAGGTGTAACAGGAACAATCAACTATCCTCCGGGAAAGAGAGTTCCACAAAAATCTACAACCATTATTGAGGTTAAAAACGGAAAGTTCGTTTTCGTGAAAGAAGTAATGCCTCAGAAGATCCCTGCTCCGTAAAATCAAAGGGATATAGTATACCCGGAAATCCAGCTGGGTTTCCGGGTATTGTTTCTCATAATTGACATTGGGGGTGAAAGATGAACGATAGATTGATAGAACATATGACGGCTTCTGATTTTGATTCAAAAAAGTACGACGTTGCACTTGTGTCGGTTGGATCTACAGAAACTCATGGAGGACATTTGCCTCTTTCAACAGATACATATGTTGCATACGAAATAGCAAAGGCTGTAGCTGAGAGGGTAGACCATGCTTTTGTAGTTCCTCCTTTATTTTTTGGCATGAGCGAGCACTACAAACAGGGAAGCTTTTACATATCCCTGAAATCGGAACATCTGATTTATGTGCTTAAAGACATCTTTGAATCGCTCTATAACAATGGAGTTAAAAAAATTGTTGTTATCAACGGTCATGACGGTAATATTGCTCCTCTCGAGGTCGCCGGCAGAGAGTTTAAGGTGAATCACAAGGATGTGGTTATAGCAGTTCTGGAAAAGTGGTGGGAGCTACCGGGAAAGCTGCTTCCAGAAGGGTTTTTTGAGGTCTGGAATGGTCTGGGTCACGCAGGAGAGGGAGAAACATCAATATGCCTGCATCTTTTCCCGGAGCTTGTAAAGATGGAGGAGGCAAAGGGTAGGGTTCCCTATCTGCCACCAAATTTGGATGTTAAATGGGATTTCTCTGAATTAACCGATACTGTTGCAAGCGGTGATCCAACCAAGGCAACACCGGAGAAGGGCAAGAAGATGATGGAGGTTGTTGTAGAAGCAGTGGTTTCCTTTATAGAGGATATGGACAGGAGGGGATGGAAGTACGGATATCTGGAGAAATGAGTTATAGATAAAATACAGGGGCCTGATGATGAGCGTATTGATTGTGCACGGTGGAGTTAATGTGTATCCTGGAGAGGATGTATATGAGGTATTAAAGTACGCTGCAAAAATGGGATTTAAATCTATAGAATACAATGTTTTAGAAGCAGTTGAGAATGCAATTAAAGTACTTGAGGATGATCCGCGTTTTAATGCAGGTTTCGGTTCTGTGCTGAATATGGACGGAAATGTTGAGATGGATGCAGCAATAATGAATGGGGCTACCGGGAGGTCCGGAGGAGTGGCGGCGTTGCAGGGAATCAAAAATCCAATTTCAGTTGCAAGGAAGGTGCTTGAAGAAACCGAGTGTGTGCTTATCGCCGGTAGAGGAGCCTATAAGTTTGCTGTATCACATGGAATGTCTAAGGCAAGAATGATAGATAGACTTCAAAGAAAATCGTGGAAGAAGGCAAGAAGGTCTTCCGGATTGTTAAAAGAGGCATTTGATATATTTACAGGAAAGGCGTACAACCAGGGCAGTGATACTGTTGGATGCATTGCATTGAACAGTAAAGGCGAACTGGCCGCAGGCACGTCCACAGGAGGCTCATTCTTCAAAATTCCGGGAAGGGTGGGGGATTCGCCCATACCCGGAGCGGGCCTTTATGCATCTGAAAGATGTGCTGTTAGCTGCAGTGGAGAAGGGGAGGCTTTTTTAGAGCTGTCAATTGCAAAAATGGTGGATATGTGGAGCATCGAGATTTATGATCCCGAGATACTTTCCAACAGAGCAGTGGAAGAGCTTACCAGGAGGGGAAGAAAAGGCGGTGTTATTGTTCTTTTAAAGGATGGACGTTACAGTATGGCTCATAATTGTACTTCATTCCCCGTTGCAGGTTATTGTGATAATGGATATATTCATCTGTAGCTGTGCAGTCCTGTAAGTAAAAAGTTAACACCGAAAAATGTAAAGAGGGTGAATAGAAATCCTGTGATTGCAATGATGGATGTAATCTTCCCTTTTAATCTTTTTATATACCTTGCGTGCAGATATCCGGTATAAACCAGCCATGTTATTAGAGCCCATGTTTCTTTAGGATCCCATGACCAGAAACTTCCCCAGGCATATCTTGCCCATACCGCACCAAATAACAGAGCCCCGGCAGTAAATATAGGGTATCCCACTGAAATGAACTTTGCTGTCAAACTATCCAATTTAGATTTTTTTGATGATTCCCTGCAAAACAGGTAGTTCAGAGCCGAAACAAAAGATATGAGAAAGAAACTTTCTCCAATAAAGGAGAAAGTGACGTGCAGGACAAGCCAGTAAGACTGCAGAGCTGGTACCGGTGGTTCAATATTTTTCGGGGCGATTGGTGAGGATGCTATGGATAAAAGGATAAGGGCAAGTACGGTTCCTCCAAAGGTTATAAGTTCAAGTTCTCTTTCTCCCGCTCTGATTTTATATATGGAGAGGATAGTAGTTATAACTGCCGAGAAAAATACAAGCGATTCAAATGTGTTTGTAATTGCAACGAAATTTATTTTAATACTTCGATAAATCGTTGTAGCAAAGAGAAACCCGGAAGTTACAACCAGCAGTGAAGGTATAACATACCCTTTTATAATTTTTAAGATTTTACCCTGTCTGGAAAAGATAACTACAATTTCCAGTATCATTGTGGCGATTAGAATTGTAAAGGCAATGGTTGCGGTCATAGCTTTTTGTCCCCTGCTTTTTGAATGAATGTAAGAATAAGCCCAATTCCCATAAAAATTATACCAATTAAGATCGGTATAAACCCCGGGTCATAAACAACCTTTAATCCTGTTTCCAGCCGTGGTACAATACTTATAATTCTGTAGTTTCGATTGATGTCTATATAGTCGCCAATTGAAAACAGGATGTACCTGTTGTTGGAAGCTTGATTGTTTAGATCTCTGAATACGGCTTCTGCATTAATAATTTTCTGATTTTCTGGAGATGTTCTAACTTCAGTTGCAAAGTCCTCTCTACTGGTTAATACCCTTATTAACTGAAGATCTTTTTCATCGAGGTTAATTATTTCGCCCGTGTGGATAACTATGGATTTTCCATGTGGGCCCAGTACTGTAACC
>JALXDB010000313.1 GCA_026990615.1 Spirochaetota bacterium | reverse complement strand
GTGTTATTGTTATTGATACAATCAGGCTGTTGATAAAAAATCTCAAAATGGGAATTGATCTTACTACATTTTTGTAATTTACAACAGTTATATGTTTTGGTATCAACCCGAATGGATTTGCAAGCACCTCTCTCATATCTTTAAACGATGTTGCAATACCCCATATAAAGGGGAATATCATGATAACCGCACCGGTTATGAGAATGAGGTGTATGAACGTATGCGCTATAATTCTTCTCTTTTTTCTTGTTATCAATAATGCACCCTTTTGCCTAAGATTTTTACCTGAAAATATGTGAGTACCAGTATAATGGCAAATAGAATATAAGCAGCCGCCGATGCGTATCCTACCTCCAGGAATTTAAATGCCCTCTGATAGATAAAGTATACAAGAACTAGTGAAGAATTTAAAGGCCCTCCTTGTGTTGTAACCGCAACCTGTTCGAACACCTGAAACGACATTATTATTGCCATAATAGTGATGAAGAATGTAGTTGGACTCAATATCGGAAGTGTTATGGAAAAGAACTTTTTAACGGGCCCAGCTCCGTCAATTTCAGCCGCTTCGTAAAGTGTTTCGGGTATACCCTGTAATCCTGCAAGGAATATTATCATGTAGTAACCCGTATTCTTCCATATACTCATAATACTTATTGAAACAAGAGTTACACTGGGTCCTCCGAGCCATTTGGGAATTTTTATCCCCATTCTCTCAAATAAAAGCGTAAATATTCCTTTGGGTTCATTCAACCATGAAATTGGTTCAATTCCTAAGAAGGCCAATATATGATTCAAAATTCCGTTCTGAGATTGGAAAATCCACTGCCATATAAATGCAGCTGCAACAAAGGATGTCATTACCGGCATAAAATATACAACTCTGTATATGGCCAGTCCCCTGATTTTTGTATTTAAAAGAAGTGCAATTATTAAAGATAGAAATATTCCGAAGGGAACCGTTATAAGTGAATAGTAAAAGGTGTTGGTCAGGGCTTTCCAGAACTCCTCGGAATGGAATAGTTTCTTGTAGTTCAACAACCCGACAAATTTTGCAGTACCAAGCAGATTCCATTTGGTGAAACTGATATAAAAGGCTATTAATACAGGAACAATTACAAAAACAGTGATAACAGCGTAAGTAGGAAAAATAAAAAGATAGGCTGATTTTATGTCATATTTGTATATAAATTTCTTATGATCTTTATCTGATTTCATACCTTACAGTTCATTATTGAAGTTAATCTCTATTCCTTTGCCCACTATCAGATCTATATTTAATGGATTAAAAAATCTGCTGTACAGCTTGAGGCCCGCTCCACCGCTTAAAATAGATTTTAGATTATTATAACCTATTATGTCAGAATCTACAAATATAGCAATTGAAATATTCGGGGACCATGGTAAGGGAAAAGAGATTTCGGATGTGAAGTAAAATCTTTTGTTGCCGCTTAAATACCCATAGGGATATCCCCTTGACCTGTTGGTAAGCTCAAGATTTTTGGGAACATCTCCATCCAAAAAATCCATCAGAGCATTTACTTTTAATGACATTTGAAGGAGAAGTTCCTGTTTGTAGTTTGCACGGGAGCTTATGCCGTATATTACACTTTTCTGCTCACCAGCTCCAAGGATAATGGATGTATCCAGTGTGATGTGTCTTTTTGATTTTTGGTTAGAACTGTACGATAGTTCGGGGGCAAAAAGAAAACTGCTGCCGTTGTACCTGTTGTAGGTAAAGCTGCTCCCGATTTCAAAGTCGTTAAAAACTGAAAATGTAATTTCTGGCACTACCGTAAAACTTTTGATAGATGATTCAGACACCCTGTTTGATTTATCAACTAGATATTTTAAAAGAGCTGTAAATTGATAGTTTCTCATTGGATCATTTTGAAATTTGATAGCAATGCCCTGATTTTCATACATGGGGGTGTTGATATAGAGTCTATTATTTCTGCCTAAAAGATTGAGATAATCTATGTAAAGGCCAATATCAGGATACAAAGCATCTTTGTAGTAAATCCTTCCAGAGGGGCCAAAGTGAAGGTAGTTTTTTTCCCTGAGTTTAACTGTTAGTATCAGGTTGTTATTTTCATCTATTTGATCGTCGAAAAAAACATTTTCAAAAAGTCCTGTGCTGTACAATCTGTCTTTTATGATGCTCATTTTATCCATAAGTCTATCAACATCATAACTTTTATTTACTTTTAGATCGATAAGCCTCATAATGTATTCTTTTTTTGTGATTCTATTACCTGTTATACGTAGGTCTTTAAGATAAACCTGATCTGCAAGGATCGTTGTTGCTGACAGGGCTATAAACAGCAGACATAGTCTTATTAGTTTCATCTATTCCTTCTCCCCTCCGAGTAGTTCATCTACCTTTTTTGCTGCCAGATCAAGTACAGATTTCGGGTCTTTTCTGTTTATCATAATGTCCTGTATAGCAAACCTGATAATCTGATCTATCTGTGGTAGCATTGGTGTAAAATCTGGAGGTCTTGCATATGGAAGCTGATCAACAGGTACTTTATAGTTAGGATGTTTAAGGTAAAAACTTTTCAACTCGTAACTTTCTATCGCCGATTTCCTTAATGGAAGGTAACCTGTATTTTCATGCCATTTGATACAGTTCTCTTTGTTTGTAAGCCATTTAATAAAGTTTAATGCGGCTTTTCTCTTCTTGGATGAATCAGTAAAAATAACAAGACCGGCGCCTCCCAAAAGAACGGATTTGTTCTCTATATATGGAAGTGGTGCGATTCCAAGTTCCCACGGAAGATTATTTTCAGCAAATTTAATACCGGCACAGGTAATTGGCCCCATTACTATTTTGCCTGACAGAAACGCGTTTGTTCCTTCAAATAGATTCCAATTTGCAGGCATAATTTTATATTTATATGCCATATCAAGCAGCAGTTTCATTACCTTAACACCTTTATCACTGTTAAAAAGTGCCTTTTTACGTTCTTCATCAAGAAATTCGCCCCCGACCTGACGTATCAGGGGAGTAAAGCCAAAGACACCTTCAAGGGATATCAAAATACCCCACTGGTCTATCCTGCCATCGCCATCAAAATCCTTTGTTAATTTTTTCCCGTATTCAATTACATCATTCCATGTTTTTGGAGGTTTGTCGGGGTCGAGGCCGGCTTTTTTAAAAGCCTCTTTGTTGTAGTACAAAACCTGAACACTCTGATTGAACGGGTAGGCATATATTTTACCGTTCCTTGTAACACAGCTCCAGAATTGCTGCAGGATATCGTTTTTATCCTCGTCTGGAATTACGTCATTAAGGGGTTCAATAAGCCCCTCCTGTATAAAAGGATCGAGGTATTCAACGGCAACCTGTGCTATATCCGGAAGATTTCCAGATTTTGACGAGTTTAGTAGTTTAATACGCACGTCGTTGTAGAGTCCCTGGAAAATCCCGGTAACCCTCACATCGTTCTGAATTTTATTGTATTCTTCAATCATGTTCTCTAAAGCATTTTCCTGATAAACACTCATACTGTGCCAGAACACAATTTCTACAGGTTTTCTTTTTACAACCCCTTTTGCGTAAACTGAAAAATTACCAAAGATTAAGAATGTAAATATGAGAGAAGCTATTGAGTGAAAAGAAATTTTAATCTTCATCTTTTAATTTCCTCGTGCTTTAATAATCTTCTTTTAAACTTTCCTATATACCATCTCCCCTTAATTTTTATCAGCGTCAGATTTTCACTGTACTCGTAGATGTCAATATTATCTTCATTGCTCAGAATCTTTTTATAGGTTAACCTGAATACAGGCTGAGTTTTGTCTGATACTTTTTCCACTTTTACATTAAGGATTGCATATATATTAGCATTTTTTGGTATCTTTTTAAGATTTTTTATATCCATATTTTTTAGCTGGTTGGAGGTAATCCATCTAAAACCGTATATCTGTGTCATCCTTTTTATAACAAATAGTGAGCTTACTTCCTTAAATACCTGTTTCCCGGTTCTTTTATAGAAAATGTCGTTTATTGTTTCTACATCAAGGTCCTTCAGGGCTTTTACATATAATTGAACAACCTCTTCAGGAGACATGCCTTCGGTAATTTTTGAAAGCGTACTTCTGTAAATAATATCACCAACGATATAAATGAAGAACCCCGCAATGATAGAAACGATTATAAGGAATTTCCATCTGTGATATATCGTATTTTTTAGATTAAAACTAAAATCAACCCATTTTTTACCCCTGAGAAATGGTATTTTTTCTCTTTTAAGATCTTCTTTATATTTGTATTCTTTCGATGCAGAAATAGCCATTTGCAAAATGCTAATTAGTTGTTCTATGGTGGATTTCTGACCTTTTTTTAATATTCTCCATAGATAGTCTGCGAGGTTTTTTGGGGCACCGGGATTTAAGGTTTTAAGATAGTATACAGGTTTAGCCTTTATTTCTACTGTTTTCTTTTTGAAAGTTGACTCAGTTTTTTTGTATGAAAGCAGATAACCGAGGTATAGAAGTATGACGAGCGATTTAACAGTTTCGTCCTCTGATACACTCTCGGGGGCCAGAAGGTTATCAACACAAAATCCGTTTATAATACGGGCCTCACCTTTAATGTAGTCGTGTAAAGTTGACGCAATTTCAACCGGAATAAAAGATACCGAGTTGGTTTTTCTGTCGATAAATACGGAGTTCAAATACAACTTTGGAAAGTAGTTTTTTTCTCTTTTTACCAGTTGGACTGCCGATGAAACTTCGATAAGCAGTTCTAATAGTTCTTCTGATTTTTTGCTATCAAGTCCGCTGTTTTTGTATTCTAAAAAATAGTTGAACAGGGAAACGCCGGAAATATTGCCCCCTTCAAGTGCTATGCAGCCTGCTGAATTGGTGATCGAAGAGAATTTGCTCTCATAAATTTTACCGTCTTTAACCGTGATGATGGGTTTTTCAATGGCAGGTTTTAATTTAAATATTATATTGGCTATGGTTTGTTTTGAATATTCCTCTTCGCATATCTCTGTTATCAATAAATTTTCGGTGTTGGACTTTGTAATTTTCATAGTAAATTTATCTGCTTTTTGTAAACCTCTCATTAATAATATTTTATTGATGTTAACAGGTCAACATTTATAGTTGTACAGCTTTTGGTGGCCTTCTAAAAGTCCCGTTAGATAATGTAGGTGATATATTCCTGGAAAGATATTTAAGGAAATTGTGCAGCTTGGTTAATATGTAATAGTTTTACCAAAAACTAATTTAATACCATAGTATTGTGAAAAGATTTTTTATATAAAATTAAAATAAATGCAGCTGTTACCTGCAACCATAAATCCTTGGATGGTAAAGTCTAAAATTTCCTGTAAAATTGAAAATGGTCATACCGCA
>JALXDB010000312.1:3003-5391 GCA_026990615.1 Spirochaetota bacterium | reverse complement strand
ATATTAAAAAAAGAAGAAAGATAAAACGTTTAATACCAAAGAAGGCTCAACCGACTACTGATAAACTCGAGAATATGAATAAACTTCCGTTTATTAGAAAGATTTACATATACACCGATGTTGATAAAAATGAAATAAAGATTAATTCAGGTATTGATGAATCTTCGAAAAGAGCAAACCACAGAGAAAGCATTAAAACTAACGTGATTGATGAAAGCGGACAGCTCGAACTTCCCGACATAAGATTTAACAATAAAGAAAATAAAGAGCATGTACGGGAGAATGAGTACAGGATAATTAATATCAGCTCATCGTTTTTAAAAAAGTCAAAATCAGTAAACAGCAAGGAAATTGAAAAAGAGACGGTCAAAAAGGCAAAGGAACTTGAGAGAACTCTAAAAGAATTTGGTATTGAGGCTAAAGTTACCGGAATAATTAGAGGCCCTGTAATTACGAGGTATGAACTTCAACCAGCACCCGGTGTAAAGCTGAACAGGATAATTAATTTAAGTGACAATATCGCCCTGAACCTTTCTGCAAATGGTGTTAGAATACAGGCACCAATTCCCGGCAGATCTGCTGTTGGAATAGAAATACCAAATGAAATAAGAGAAATTGTAACACTAGGTGATATCATCGACAGGGCCGATATAAAGGGAGAACTTCCCCTTATTCTTGGAAAAGATGTTTCTGGAAATATTGTGGTTTCTGACCTTGCAGAAATGCCACATCTTTTGATTGCAGGTGCAACTGGATCAGGAAAAAGTGTTTGTGTTAATTCCCTCATTCTGAGTCTGCTCTTCAAAAAATCCCCTGATCAGGTAAAATTTTTGATGATAGACCCAAAGATGGTGGAATTGAAGATATACAACGGTATTCCGCATCTATTAACAGAGGTAATTACCGATCCCAAAAAGGCGGCAAGAAGCCTGAGATGGGTGATACACGAGATGGAGAATAGATATCAGCTCCTTGACGAGTACAGGGTAAGGGACATAAAGGGCTTTAACTCCAAAGCAAAAGAGAAATTGCCCTATATCGTTGTCATTATTGATGAGTTTGCAAACTTAATGGCAATTTCACAGAAGGATGTAGAGGATGCGGTAGTCAGGCTTGCGGCTATGTCAAGAGCTGTAGGTATTCATTTGATTATGGCAACTCAAAGACCGAGTGTTGATGTTATTACAGGATTAATAAAGGCAAACTTCCCGTATCGTATAGCCTTTCAGGTGGCGAGCAAAACCGATTCCAGAACGATACTTGACACCTCAGGTGCGGAGAAACTTCTCGGAAGAGGGGACATGCTATTCTCGCCTGCTGGTAGTATGAACCTGATAAGAATACAGGGTGCATATGTTTCTGAAGACGAGGTAATACAGATTGTAAATGAGCTGAGAAAGAGTGCAGATGTTGAGTACAGGGATATTTTTGATGAAGAGAGTGAAGAAAGCATGTTTGAAGGCGAGGAAGATCCGATATACGATGATGCAGTTGAAATAGTGGTTAAAACAAGAAGAGCATCTGCTTCGTTTCTACAGAGAAGGCTTAAGATTGGCTACAACAGGGCTGCAAGGTTGATAGAGATGATGGAGGAGAGGGGAATTATTGGCCCGCCGAGAGGAAGCAAACCCCGTGAAATATTTGTAGACAGTGTAGATTAAACATAATGCAGATTAAACATCTTGAAATTAAATTACTTAAACTATATATTTATAATCAAAATAATATTTCTAATTGTTAAATACAGTTTGTTAAAAATCTAATATAGATATCCTAAAATTTCTGGAAGTAGGTAATGAGAAAATTTTTCATTCTGATTTCTATTTTAACGGGTTTTGTAGTGTTTTTTTTCTTAACATTAAATCCTCTATTTTCTCAACAAGATAATAATGCATTTAACACAGATAAAATTGGCGAGGGACAGTTAAATCAGAGTAACCAGGAAAAACAGCCAAACAACAGTTTTGAGAACATTAAGATAGTTTCTGTTAATGATGTAAAAAAACTAATGTCAAAGAAATTTGAATCGATAGAAGATTATACTGCGGATTTTGAATGGGTAAATGGTGAAGCTCATTACAAAGGAAAAATACAGTATAAAAAGCCCGATAAAATACTGTTAACCTTTGATGATCCGAAGGACCAGAAAATAGTTTCAGATGGGAAAGTTTTGTATATCTATATCCCCTATTTAAAGGTGGTAATAAAGCAGACACTTGGTGAGGGTACCGAATCCTCTATACTTACAACCGGTTCCGAAAAAGGTCTTTATAAACTTTTTAATGAGTACGCCTTTTCTTTCTATGATAAGAGTACTCCTCAAAAGTTTGATGACACACAGGCCTATCATTTGCGCTTAACACAAAAAAAGCCGCAGATAGGTTTTAA
>JALXDB010000312.1:0-2993 GCA_026990615.1 Spirochaetota bacterium | reverse complement strand
ATATACAGATTAATAGTGAAGTTCCTGATTATATTTTTGATTTTGAGATACCGGCAGATGCTCAGGTTATAAGAAATATTATAGTACCATTCTCAGAAAAATAGAGGTAATCAATGAACCAGCTTGGTCCTATCTTTAAAGAGAAAAGAGAAAAAGAGGGGAAGAGTATAGATGATGCTGTAAAAGAAACCAAGATTGCAAAGAAATATCTCATAGCCATAGAAAATGAAAACTTCGATATTTTTCCCGGTGAAACCTATCTGATCGGATTTATAAGAAATTATGCACAATTTTTGGGGCTGGATCCTGATGAAATGGTCCAGAGGTATAAAAGTTATAAAATTCAGGAACAGCCAACTCCTATTGAACAGTTAACTGCAAGGCCGAAGAGATCAAAATATTTTATACTTATTGTGATAATACTTGCAATAATCGCCGGTTCAATCCTGGCATATTTCAAGATTAACAGCAGGAAGATTGAGGTATCAAGCTCTGAAATAGAAAAGAAAGCTGAAAAGGTCGAAGAGCCATCAAAGGCTAGGGCTAAAACAAAAGCAGGCAAAGAAACTGAAAATGTTATCAATATGGAAGAATCGGAGCTAATAAAAGATTTTAAGACTGGCGACAAAATTGTTGTTCCTGTAAAGGGCAAACAGTACAAGATAAATATTGATGAAATAAGCAACAATTTGGACTTTACAGTTGAGGGTATTCCCTTCAGTATAGAAAAAAATGAAGTGGTCGAAATTGATTTTGACAGGGATGGAAGAAAAGATTTGCTTCTAAAGATAAACAAAATAAATAGGGGCAGTATTAATTTAACAATAAAGAGGATATATAAAAGTGAAGTTAAGGGTAGTTTAATGCCAGAGATTGCAAAGAGCACCGAAGGTGAAGGTCAGTCTAAGTTCCCTGATGTTGTAATATACAAAGAGGGGGCATTAAATGCTATTCCAGCAACACCTGAAGGCAGTTTTGTAATCCTTACGGGTTATGAAAAGAAAGATATTGAAGTATCTATTGTGGCAAAGGATACCTGCTACGTCGGTTATATAACGGATAAGGAAGACAAAAAAGAGAAGCTTTTAAATGTGGGGGATAAATTATCTTTTAAGGCAAAAGATAGGGTTTTTTTAACCCTTGCCAATGCCGGGGCTGTTGAACTTAGCGTTAATAATGTGTCTCTGAAAAACCTTATGGGTAGCCAGGTTATAGCTGCAAAGGAAATTGCCTGGTATAAAAATAAAGAAAACAGTGAAATGTGCGATTTGGCTATAAGAGATGTTAAAACAGTATTAAAACAGTAGATAAGTACAACAATTGATAAAGACTGGAGATTTTAAAATGTCACTAAAAGTTTATATGGAATCAAAAATGCCGGGTAAAATTATGGAGGGGGACGAAGAAAAAGAAAGTAAAGAAGTAAACAGGTTTCTGGATAAAGAGCTTTTAAAGTCCAGAACTTTAATAATCTCCCAGCAGATCGATTCACAACTGGCAAAGTATATATACTCGGCTTTAATATTATTGGAAAACGAAGATCCCACAAAACCGATAACCGTGATTATAAATTCCCAGGGGGGTAGTGCTGACTCTGGATTCGGTATATACGATATGTTGAGATTTGTTAAGCCCCCAATTATCACGATTACTGCCGGACTTTGTGCCTCTGCTGCAATAGTTATATTTCTTGCCGGTGATAAAGGAAAGAGATACTCTCTACCAAACTCCAGATTTCTCATTCATCAGCCATCCACAAGTGCTGTTGGTCCGGCATCTGACCTTGAGATAACGGCAAACCAGATCTTAAAGATAAGAGATCAGTTTAACCTTATAATTGCAAACGAAACAGGGCAGACTTTGGAGAAGGTTACTAAAGATGCCAACAGAGATTTTTGGCTTGATGCAAAACAGGCAGTTGAATATGGTCTGGTTTCTAAAATAATTACTTCAAGAGATGAACTGGAGGTATAGGATTTACTAAAGAAACACTACAGTATGTTTTACAGGAAATTATAAAACCACATAATTATAAATATTAGAAGAATTATAAACATTAAACCGCCTATTATCATTATGAAGAGCGGAAAACCACTTTTTATTTCAGTTTCTCCAATAATCTGTAGTTCCTGTTCATTGTCAGTTTCGGCTTTAAATAGGGTATCATATCTTTTAAGTTTTACCTGTTCAGTTTCTATAGCTTTTCCATAGAGGCCTTTTCTCAGCTTAACAATTATATTGTAGCCATTTTCATTTTTATTGATATCAATAACCTCGCCGGGAATAGGTATAATGCTGTTTTCAACAACAAGGCCAAGTTTATCTATGTAATACTTGGCTTTTGGACTGTTGTTAATAATCTTTACCATTATTTTATCGCCTTTTTTTAACTCGTAAATAGGAATACCACTTACCGGTGCAAGCAGTAGATCTACATCAAGAATAGTGCCGTATTTAATTTTATTTTCTACAGATTCCGAGTTAACTGCCGTGTCCGACTTAGCCCTATTTCGCTCGGATCGAACGTTGTTCATTGCACTTTTTGTGACAGTTTCAGATGCAGTTTCTATTAAGATGTTGCGGTCTGAAAGGGGTTTCATCAATATTGCCTGTAGCAGGGATTCAATTTTTGTCTGGTCATTATTTTTTATTAACATTAGAAGTTCATATCCTCGATCTCTATCCAGCGAACTTTCAAGGTAATTCTGTAAATCTATAGTAATATTTAATGCTATATCGCCTTTCCATTTTGTATTTATTATATTTTCTTCAAATGAATACCACGGAAGATGGGGATCTATATCGAATAAAGAACTGTAATGAGAGGCTATAGCTATTAAATTTTCTATCTCTTTTTTTTCATCGTCAAAAAAAATCAGAAAAAGACCGTAGGTGTTTGTTTCGATAGCTTTGAATCTTCCCTTCAGAATTGTTATCAAATTGTTATTTTCATCCATGCTATGGTCAGGATTTAAATCCATAATTTATTATCC
>JALXDB010000311.1 GCA_026990615.1 Spirochaetota bacterium | reverse complement strand
TTGACAACTCTCTCTCTCTATGCTAAGTTATATATGAAGCTGATCTTTAAAAAATTTTATATAGAAGGAGGAGTAGTTATGAAGAAGTTAATTGTACTTGCAGCAGTGTTGGCTTTGTTGGTACCTTCTTTCCTCTTTGCCGAGGGGCAAAAAGAAAGCTCCAAGAAGGCTGTAGAGGAAGGCAACGAGATCACACTCTACACATCACTTGAGACTGATGAAACACAGGACTACATCAAAGCAGCTGAAGCTTCACTCGGTCTTAAGATCAACTGGACAAGGTTTTCAACCGGTATTCTCGGCGCAAAACTGATTGCTGAGAGACAGAATCCTCAGGCAGATCTTGTCTATGGCTGGGCAGTCACCTATCTCATGGATTATGTACAGAGAGGATTCTTTGAACCGTACAAGCCAAAAGACGGCGATAAGATTCCTGCTAAGTTCAAAGATCCTAACGATTACTGGTACGCCATTGACCTGTATCTTGCAGCTTTTGCAGTAAACACTGAAAAGCTGAAAGAGTACAATCTCCCAATGCCTCATTCCTGGCAGGACCTTACAAATCCGGTATATAAAGGCCAGGTAATTATGCCTAACCCGGCCAGCTCCGGAACAGGTTTCTTGCAGGTAGCCGGTATTCTCGAATCTATGGATCCTGACTACAAGAATAAACCGGTCAAAGACAACAAAGGCTGGGAGTTCCTCGAAAAACTTGACAAGAACATTGGTCAGTACATTAAGAGTGGATCAAAGCCAGCTAAATATGCTGCTGCAGGTGAGTATGTGATTGGCTGCTCCTTTGCATTTGTTATTGCTAACCTCAAGAAAGAAGGAAAGCCGGTTGAACTGGTTCTTCCTGCAGAGGGAAGCGCATATGAGCTCGAGGCAAATGCTCTTATGAAGGGTGCAAAACATCCTAACAATGCAAAGAAGTTCCTCGATTGGGCTATTTCAGATGAGGCTATGAAGCTCTATGCAAAGTGGAAAATCGGTGTAACAAAACCCGGAATTCCACCTGCACGTCCAGATCTTCCTCGTCTGAAAGATATCAAGCTCATTCCTATGGATTTCGAATGGCAGGCTGTTAACAGAGCTGATATCATAATCACCTGGCAGGATAAATTCCTCAGGTAAAAGTTCAGTCCCCGGCGGTGGGCTCCACCCCCCACCGCCATATTTATATTTAGTTCTTTGAGAAGTAAATCGCTCTAAAAAATCCAGATATATTCCATCATTGAAAGGTTAAATCAGCAAAACAACACCTGATTCATCCTTCCAGTGATGGATGTATCTTCAAAATTTGATAAAAATTTCACTTTCTCTTAATCTGTAACTTTTTTTTAAAACTATTTGGCAGCAATAAAGAATTAAAAACATAGAACTAACAACATAGAAATGGAGGAACTAAATGGGAAAAGATTTAATTTTAGAGAACCTCACCAAAAAGTTTGACAAGATTGTTGCAGTACGCAATATGAATCTTGAAATCAAAGAGGGAGAATTCATCTGTTTTCTTGGACCATCCGGCTGCGGTAAAACAACAACATTGAGAATGATAGCCGGGTTTGAGGTCCCTACCGAGGGGATCATCAAATACGATGGAAAGGTCATTAACGACGTAATCCCTCAGAAGAGAAACTTTGGTATTGTTTTTCAGTCCTACGCACTATTCCCCCACATGACAGTAGCGGAGAATGTCGGTTTCGGTCTGAAAATGAGAAAGGTACCAAAAGACCAGATTGATAAAAGGGTGGATGAATTGCTAGATCTGGTAGGGCTTCGGGATCAAAAGTACAAATACCCGCCAGAGCTTTCAGGAGGCCAGCAACAGAGAGTTGCCCTCGTAAGATCTCTTGCCACCTACCCGCAGATACTTCTGCTCGATGAACCGCTATCAGCTCTTGATGCCAAAATCAGAGTAAACCTCAGGGCTGAGATAAAAAGGGTTCAAACAGAGCTCGGCATTACAATGGTATACGTAACACACGATCAGGAAGAGGCCCTCTCCATATCAGACAGAGTTGTAGTAATGAACCTCGGGTCAATTGAACAGGTTGACAAGCCAATTCAGATCTACAAGTTCCCCAAAACCAAGTTTGTAGCCGATTTCGTAGGCACATCAAACTTCTTTGATGGCGACCTCGACAACAACGTTGTAAAAGGATCCTGGGGACAGTTTTTGGTAACAAAAGACGTTGTAAGCAATCTTCCCTATTCGAAAGGCAAGGTTAGTATCTCAATCAGACCTGAGAAGATACATTTATACAAAAACGGCTCAAACCTGCCCAACGACATAGAGAAAACAAACCTGAAAAAAGGCAAGATAGCCGTTGTAACTTTTTTGGGTGTAATAGTTAGATCATTGATCAAGATCGATGGTAAAGACGTAATAGTTGATATAACAGAAAAAGATTTTGAAAAGATGCTTATCAAGATGAACGATGAAGTTTATCTATATTTTCCACCAGAAGACTTTTTAGCTTTTCAGGCTTAGGGAGGAACGAAATGGAAAGAACAGAAAAATTACAGATAAAACCGGTAAAAACTGTACTGCCGGATGAAGCAATATCATATATTATTGTAGGTATTTTTGGTATTTTCTTCCTGATGTTTCTTTTATATCCTTTGTTTCAAATACTCAAAACAAGCTTTATAGCAGAAGGAAAGCTAACCCTTAAAAACTACTTTGAGTACTTTGGAAAGGCATATGTGAGAAAATCACTATGGCACAGTCTCTACGTTTCAAGTGTAACAACAGTTATAACAACTGTTTCGGCATTTTTAGTTGCATATGCCCTCACAAGAACAACCATCAAAGGGAAAAGGTTCTATAAGGCAGTTTCTTCACTTCCCCTTATGGCACCTTCGGTAGTTCAGGCTCTTGCTCTCATCTCACTATTCGGAAGAAACGGACTTTTTACAAACATGTTCAATGGAAAGTGGGATATATACGGACCAACAGGGATAATAATTTCCGAGGTATTCTACTGCTTCCCTTACGCTTTAATCATACTTATAACAACCCTTTCTGCCGTTGATACAAGGCTGAATGAAGCTGCTGAATCCCTTGGAGCCGGTCCATTAACGGTTTTCTGGAAAATAACCATACCCTCTGCCCGTTACGGTATCTTCTCTGCAGCTGCTTTAGGATTCAACCTTACAATTACTGATTTTGGAAACCCCATAGTAATCGGTGGTGATTACAACGTGCTCGCAACGGAGATCTACACACAGGTAGAGGGGATGCAGAGATTCGACCTTGGTGCTACTATAAGTGTCATTCTACTAATACCAGCCGTTCTGGCATTCGTCCTGAACAATTACTTTACAAAGAGAAACTATTCTTTGATAAGTGGTGCTGCCAAACCATTCCTGAGGCCTTCAAGCAAATCTAAAAGAGCACTTTTTACGACCCTCTCAATTTTGATAACCGGCTCGATAATCGTAATCTTTCTGACAATCTTCTGGACATCTATAGTTGATGTGTGGGGCGGTAGAGCTGGAGAGTCAAGGCAGATACTTAAATGGCTAACGACCTTTTCATTAAGGCATTATAACTTCGCCCATAGAGGAAGGTCCATTAGTGTTGTATGGACGAGTTTCTGGATTTCGGCTATAGTTGCATTCTTTGGAGCCTGGCTCACACTGATTGCGGGATACATCGTAGAAAAGAGAAAACCAAAAGGTCAGCATGCTTTATACCTTATCACGGTACTTCCTGCAGCTATTCCCGGGCTGGTTTTAGGATTGGGTTACATACTTGCATTCATTAAGGTAAACTGGCTCTACTACAAGGCTTCAATCATTATCTTAAACATTATAGTGGCCAATTTTACACTCGGTATGCTATCAACAATGACAAATATGAAAAACATCGATAAGTCTATTGACGAGGCTGCAACATCTCTGGGAGCAGATTTGCCTAAATCCTTCTTCCATGTAATTTTCCCGTTGAGCAGGATAAGTTTCTGGAACAATGTTCTATTCTTCTTCGAAAGAAGTATGGTTACAATCAGTGCTGTAATATTCCTGGTTTCACCAAAGGTTGACCTTGCATCCATAACAATCATTCACCTTATTGACGATGGTTACTTTGAAAGCGCATGTGCAATGTCAACGATCGTAGTTGCTATAGTAGTTGCTGTTCATGTTATTTTCCTTTCAATTTTTAAGAAAAAAGGCATTGAGGTTCTATAGTCGTCTATACAAATTCATTGACATTCAGAAAAATATGGTATATCTTGTTGAAAAATTTTATTTAAAATCTTAAAAAAGGAGAAGGTAAATGGCAGATGTAAAGAAATTAATGAATCCATGGCTTGAAGGTTTAAAACCATACTTTTCACCACACATCGAAAAAGCATGGGAAGACCCAAGCCTTATTAGAATGATGTCAAATGAAGGGCCCTTTCCACCTCAGAAAAAGGTTCTGGATGCACTAATTGAAGGGTCGAAAATGGCAAACAGATATCCTGATTCTCTTACCCACATCAAAAAGAGAATTGCGGAGATTAACGGTCTAGATGGCCCTGACTGGGTTGTTTTAGGAAACGGATCCACTGAAGTGCTTGATATGACATTCAGAGCCTTTATGCAGCCAGGTGATGAGCTGATTCAATCATTACCTTGCTATGGTATTTATATTCAAAGGGCCAATATCATTGGAGCCAAAACTGTTTCCATCCTTGCAAAGGACAACTGGGAATACGACATAGATGCAATCGAAAACGCTATTAACCCAAAAACCAAAATTGTTATCCTTGCAAACCCAAACAATCCTACAGGTAACCTGATAGAGGACAGTGTATATGAAAGGCTTGCAAAGCATGATATAGTAGTTATAGTTGATGAAGCTTACATTGAATACTCAGGGCTAAAAAATTCTAAACTTCACCTTATTAAAAAGTACCCGAATATGATAATTTCCAGAACTCTTTCCAAAGCATATGGATTAGCAGGAATGAGATTCGGCTATGCTCTTGGTCAGCCTGAGATTATCAACATCATTTCCAGAATCATACTCTCCTGGAACATCAGTATAATGAGCGCTTTTGGTGCCTATGCTGCATTCAATGATCAGGAAGGCATGGAAGAAAAGGTCAGACTTACAAACGAAGGAAGAGACTATATAGAGAGCGAACTTTCAAAAATTGAAGGACTTACGGTATACCATACAAATGGAAACTATATTTTGATTGATGCCTCTCCTACAGGGGCTACCTCAGAAGAAATCGTTGATTACATAATGGAAAAACATAAGATCATCCTGAGAAAGCAAAATCCATTTAAGGGAAGAAAGGGCCTCTTCAGAATTACAATAGGAACAAAAGAGGAAAATGAAAAGTGTGTGGCTGCAGTAAAAGATTTCTTCGAAAACTATAAAAAATAATTAGTG
>JALXDB010000310.1 GCA_026990615.1 Spirochaetota bacterium | reverse complement strand
TATCAAGAAACTTCATATAAAACATGGAGTAAAATTTTACAGAGGGGAAATAAGCCAGATCCTCGGTGATGAAAGGGTTGATTCTGTTATCCTTGAGGACAACACTGTAATAAAGACAGATGCTGTAGTTGCCTGTATCGGTATTATTCCGTCAGTCGCCTTCTTGGAAGGTACACCAATTCTTGAAGGCAATGCTGTTCCCGTCGATGAAATGCTTCAGACAAGGGTAGAAGATGTTTTTGCTGCAGGTGATATAGCCATGGTCCCGGATTATCATACAGGAGAAATTAGAAGAATTGAACACTGGATTGAAGCTCAGAGGCAGGGTCAGCATGCTGCCCGGACAATGATGGGAAGGGTTCTTCCCTACAGGGAGGTTCCTTTCTTCTGGACAATTCAATACGATGTCTCAATTAAGTATACGGGATATTCCAGGGATTTCGATGAGATAGTGTACAGGGGTAATGTGGATGATAATGGATTCTTAGCGGGCTTCTATGAGGGGAAAAAATTAAGGGCTGTTCTCGGAGTTAACAGGGACAGGGATATGGCTGTGATGTACGAGTTTTTAAAAGCAGATTTTGATATAACTCCCTCGGAATTTAAAGATGAAAGTGTAGACCTGAAAAGATTTTATCTAAAAAGATTGGGCTATTAGGAAAAAATAAAAGGGTCAGCGGTGCTCTCCACTGACCCCCTCTAGAGGTGTTTTGATCATTAACCACAATCCATCCACCTGTTAATTATATCGGAACTCCAGAAAAATATTTAATATTTTTTTAAAAAAATTTCATTATTATCCCATGAAATTAGTTAAATGAAATTAGTTAAAAATATATATTGCAGTTATTTGCCGATTTATATTGCGGGGTTGAATATGGAAAGCCAGAAATTATGTTAATATTACACCAAGATTACTGGTAATAAAACAGAGCACTACGTTGATGTTCACTTTAATTTAAATATACTCTTCAATAATTTTCATTAAGTGGTTTTTCGGGTAAGCTCCAATTACCCTGTTAACCTCTTTTCCGTTTTTAAAGAATAGAAGGGTTGGTATGTTCATGACACCATAATTGATTGGTGTTTGTTGATTTTCATCTACATTTAATTTTATTAGTTTTATCTTGTCGGGATATTGATCGGCAATTTCTTCAAGAATAGGTTCTATCATTTTACACGGGCCGCACCATTCAGCCCATAAATCAACTATAACAAGTCGGGTATCATCCTGTATATCCTTTTGAAAATTGGCGTCATCCGTGTGGTATATCTCAGGCATCACAACCCCCATGATTTTGGTAAATAGTAATTTATTATGTTTTTCTTATATAGACAATAAAAAACTTGAGTTATAATTTTCTCTTTTTTGTCGATATAAATGATGAACCGAATAGTTAATGAGGTGTTGAAATGGTAAGAGGGATTTACACCGGTGCTTCCGGCATGATAGCCCAGATGGAGAGAATTTCTGTAATCTCAAATAATCTGGCCAATGTTAATACCCCATCATTTAAACGAGATATAACTCTTATGAAATCTTTCCCGGAGATGTTAATTCACAGAATCAACGATGATGGTGTAAGAGTTTTTCCTCTCGGTTCATATGATCTTATGCCCATAGTTGGTAAGCTTGGAACCGGGGTAGAGGTGAATGAGGTTTACACAAAATTTACCCAGGGTGCCTTTAAACAGACTAATAATCCCTTTGATCTTGCCCTTGAGGGCAGGGGATTTTTCTGTATTCAAACCCCAGACGGCGAAAGGTATACCAGAAATGGAAGTTTTCTCATTGATAAGGATGGTTATCTGGTTACAAAAGACGGTTATAAGGTTCTCGGAGAAAAAGGGCCTATCAAAATAAAGAAAAATAATTTTATCGTGGATCAGGATGGAAATATCTTTGAGAACGCTGATTTTGCAAAAGATCCAATGAGGCTCGTGAGTCAGGAAGAGAATGAATGGAATAATACTGTCCTTGTAGACAGGTTGAAGATAGTCAACTTTCCAAAATTGAGATTCATAAAAAAGATTGGTGAAAGCCTCTATAGAAGCACCAGGTACTCCGGAGCAGCGTTCATAATAGTTAATAACAGGCCAAAAATTAGGCAGGGGTTTTTAGAGCAATCTAACGTAAATCCTGTTATAGAGATGGTTAATTTGATAGAAGTTCACAGAACCTACGAGGCCAATCAGAAGTCAATACAGGCCGAAGATTCAGCACTCGGCCGTGTTATAAATGAAGTTGGCAGGGTTTAAATAGTTAAACAGGTATAAAATTCTATAATTCAACGGTGGAGGTAATTAAAAATGATGCGTTCCCTATGGACTGCTGCAAGCGGTATGGTTGGGCAGCAGTTTAATATAGACACAATAGCCCACAATCTGGCCAATGTTAATACAACAGGTTATAAAAAGAGCAGGCCCGATTTTGAAGATCTTCTGTATCAAACAATTAGATCTGCAGGTACACCAGCTACAAGAGACACACTTGTACCAACTGGAATACAGGTCGGACACGGGGTGCGGCCTGCGGCAACTCAGAAGATGTATTCACAGGGAAGTCTAAAAAATACGGGTAACAAACTTGATCTGGCGATTGAAGGAGAGGGGTTTTTTAGAGTACAGCTTTATGATGGTACCTTCGGTTATACCAGGGACGGATCGTTCAAAATAGATTCAAACGGTCAGATTGTAACGAGCAACGGTTACAAGCTGAGTCCGGAGATAATAATGCCCAAAGGCTTTGTGTATTCGGATATCTCAATAAGCCAGGATGGCCTGGTAACAGTAAAAATTGCAGGTAACGATACCCCTGTTGAAGTAGGACAGATACAACTTTACAGGTTTGTGAATCCTGCGGGATTGAAGAATATAGGTGAAAACCTCGTTAAAAAAACTGCTGCTTCTGGTCCTCCGGTGGCCGGAAAACCGGGATTTGCCGGAATGGGTAAAGTTCATCAGGGCTTTCTGGAGATGTCCAACGTCCAGGTGGTGGAGGAGATGGTAAATATGATAGTTGCTCAGAGGGCATACGAGTTAAATTCGAAGGCAATAACTACATCCGATTCCATGCTGGCAACAGCAAACGCACTTAAGAGGTAGTTGAGTTATGAATATTGACCCCCTGATGATGAATTTTGATAGGGCCCTGATGGGTAAGAAGAGTACCGACATTAACAGGATAAAGTCAAATTTCTCTGAAATCTTAAAAGAAAAGTCCGGAACTGTTAGCGATAAAAAGAGGTACAATAAAAAATTGATGGATGCCTCCATTCAGATGGAGGCACTTTTTATCCAGATTATGCTTAAATCGATGAGAGAGACTGTCCACGAGTCAGGGTTTTTCGGTAAATCTCTTGCCAAAGATATTTTTAGTGATATGCTTTATGAAGAATATTCTAAAATAATGGCAAAATCGGGTCAATTAGGACTTGCGAAAGAGATATACAAACAGCTTCATAAATAGATTTATTGTTATCTTTATTATTGTATATATTGTATTCTTCACATCAGATTGTATTTACGGTTTCTACTTTCCCCTGTTGAATGACTACTACAGGATAATAAAACCGGAAAGATTATTTTACACAAATACTGATACATATGATTTAACTGTTCCGGTTTATCCTCGAATGATTTTTAATCCGGAGTATTGGGATTCCAGCTCATATGATACAGGGTTAAACAGGCTTGATATGCTCCAACAGACGGATAATGAAATCTCATCTATGAATATTGAAGGGGAGATAGACCTCAATCTTTCATACGGGGGCTCTTTTTCTCTTGTAAAAGGCGGGGTGGCAGGGCTTGGCAGCAGCGGTATAAAAGAGGGGTTGAAATATGATCTTATCGAGAAGATACTTATGCAGGGTTCAATATACGACAGGATTTTTGTCGATTTTGATTACGATTCAACCAGAAGTGAAAAGGGTCTAGCTGAAGAGAAGAACATCTATTCTGTTGAATACAGGGGAAAGGAGGGAGAGTTTATAAAGAAGGTTGCCCTGGGCAATAGGGATTTTAAAATCCGAGATACGCGCTATATACCCATAGATGAGGGAAATCAAGATTCCTTTGCTTTGAAGTTTGTTGGTGGAGGGACAAACTATTCCGTACAGGGGCTTTTAAGGTATGATGTTTCATTTAAAGGAGAAAAGCATTTTACCGGTTTCAAAAGGGATGTTAATACAAGGATATACGATGTTGATTACGTTAAGGGAAAGTACTTTTTTATTCCAGATAAAAATATTGATGAAAATTCGCTTCAGATTTATATATCTGTAACTGTAAACGGAGATGTATCGATTGACGGAAGGCAATTTAAATTATTAAGCCAAAACATTGATTACAGTTTTGACAATTCTAGAGGTTTTATAGAATTGAATGAACCTTTAGAAGGAGATCAGGAGCTTGCAGTTTACTATCAGAAGGACGGATACAGTGTAGGGAATTCACAGCTCGGGATTAACGGTATAATAGACACCGATGGAGTCAGAAAAAACTTTAACTCATCTGATTTTTCAGAATATTTTGATACCACAAAAACATTTTTGTATTTAAAAAAGAATAATTTTAACAGCTACTGGGAAAGGAAGAACCTGTATCTTCTTGAGGATTTTGAAGGAGAGAATATATACAATTTGAATATTCAGCTTTACTATACATCAAATGGGGGGCTTGATAGCTACTATGATGATATTCTGGAAAACAGGAGCTTCAATCCAGAAGATGCCACTATCTCTTTTGATTTTTCCGATGGAGTTGATTTTTATCCGAGGCCATTTCCAGGGGCAAAGCCGTATGATCCTGCTTTAGCCCCTTACCAGCCAGGAGACCCCCGAAATCCATTTGATCCCGATAATCCTATCTACGGCGGTACATCCTATCCGGCATCAAATAGTTCAATCTTAACACTGGGTATTTCATACAGTTATTACGCTGAATCTTTCTTTCTTGATTTCAATTTAATTCCGGGTAGCATAAGGGTCTATGTCGATGGTGTTGAATTATCATCAGACCAGTATTCGGTTGAGTATACGCTTGGTGTTATTGATTTTAAGACAGGAATTATCAAGCCCACCTCAAAAGTTGATATATACTACAGGTATTCAGGTTTTGGGGGAGGTGGAAAATCTCTATTTGCAGGAGGCGGGATAAATTTTTATACTGGTAACCTGGATATTTACAATTTGACCGCTTACAGACATCCGGTAGGAATAAAAGAAGCTCCCAATGCAGGTAATGAACCGGCATCATCGATTATAAATAGTACAGTTATAAATTACAAACTGGGTTCAGAGGAAGAGGAAGGAACATTTCTAAATGTCAAAGGTGAAGTGGCGTTATCCTATACAGATCCAAATCCAAGAAACCTGGCGATAGTAGCCGATATGGAATCGGAGGACAATGAATATAGT
>JALXDB010000309.1 GCA_026990615.1 Spirochaetota bacterium | reverse complement strand
GCTCTTCACCGATTAAAAGAAGGAGATGTTATAGGCATAAGGGGGCCATTTGGGAAAGGATTCAATACAGAGGAATTGAAAGGAAAAGACCTTCTCTTTATTGGCGGGGGAATTGGAATAGTACCTCTGAGGTCAATGATCAAATATGCTATTGAAAATAAATCGGACTACGGCAAGATTACAATTCTATACGGGGCTAAATCCCCGAAAGAGCTCCTGTTCAGAGATGAGCTAAAAGAGTGGGAATCAACAGAGGGCGTTGATCTGAGAATAACTGTTGACAATGCCGATGAAACCTGGAAGGGAAACGTCGGCGTTATAACAACACTGATACCACCGCTTGAGATTGATCTCAAAAATACAATGGCACTTATAGTTGGGCCACCTGTTATGTACAAGTTCGTTTTACTTTCACTATCAGCAAAGAAATTCCCCGAAGAAAACATCATCCTTTCACTTGAAAGAAGGATGAAATGCGGCGTTGGCAAATGCGGCCATTGTCAGATGAACAATCTATATGTATGTCAGGATGGTCCGGTCTTTTACTACAAAGACATAAAAGATCTCCCTGAATCTTTACACTAAGGAGGAAGATGTGAAACCTAAAGTAGCCTTTTTCGATTTTACAGGATGTGAAGGTTGTCAGCTTCAGAAGCTCAACTGCGAGAAGGAGCTTTTAGATATTCTGCAGCATGTTGAAATAGTGAACTTCAGAGAGGCAACAAGCGTAAGGAGAGATGATTACGACATTGCCTTTGTTGAAGGGAGCATTTCAACTCCCACAGATGTGGGCAGGATACAGAAAATTAGAGAGAATGCAAAAATCCTTGTAACACTGGGAGCCTGTGCATCTACAGGCGGGCTGAACAAGCTTAAAAACTTCCAGCCACTCAACGAGGTAAGAGAGTATGTATACGGAGATAAAGCCGGATACTTTGACACCATACCTGTCATGGCTGTTGATGAAGTTGTAAAAGTAGACTATAAAATCCACGGATGCCCAATGGATAAAAATGATTACATGAATGTGCTTAAAGCACTTGTTATGGGCTCCAAACCTGTTATTCCCGATTACCCGGTATGCGTGGAATGTAAAAGGAAAGGGAACGTATGCAGGTATGAACTGGGCGAGATCTGCCTCGGACCGATAACAAGAGCTGGATGTGATGCGAGATGTCCCAGCAACAACGTTGCATGCACTGGATGCAGGGGACTTGCAGAAAATCCAAACGTTGATGAGGCCACAGAGGTCATGAAAAAGTATGGATTAAAACGTGAGGATATAATAAGAAAATACAGGCTATTCTATGGCTATTGGCAGGAGGTAACAAAATGAGTGCAGCTAACACCAAAAACATGAACATAAATGTACATCACCTGACCAGGGTAGAAGGTCACGGTGACATTGTGGTTAATATAAAAGATGGAGTAGTGGAAGAGGCTAAATTTCACGTTGTTGAATCGCCAAGATTCTTTGAAGCTTTTGTCAGAGGAAGACACTACACAGAAACTGCATGGATTACATGCCGTATATGCGGTATATGTAGCCCGGGGCACCAGCTAACATGTCTGAAGGCAACCGAAGCTGCTCTGAATATTCCAGTTTCGGAGCAGACAAGGCTCTTAAGAGAACTTCTTATCGACGGTGCTACCCTGCAGAGTCATATACTGCACGTCTACTTTCTCGTTGCTCCGGATCTGTTCGGTGTTCCTTCTGTAATCCCGCTGGTAGAAACTCATCCTGAAGTTGTTAAACGTGCCCTGAGGTTGAAGAATCTTGCCAATGATATATGCGAGATAGTAAATGGAAATGCAGTTCACGGGATGAGAATGGTTCCCGGCTGGGTAACGAAACTTCCGACCAGAGCAGAGCTTCTCTCTCTAAAGGATAGGCTAAAAGAGGCTATTAAAGATCTTGAAGATACAGTAGAAACAATAAAATCTGTGGCAGACAAATTACCGGATTTTACAAGAGAAACCGAATACATATCCCTAAGGTCTAAAGAAGGCTTTGCCTTCTACGACGGTGATATTTTTTCATCCGACACTGGCGCCACACCTGTAGACAAATATCGGGAAATAACAAATGAAGAAGTTGTGAGGCATTCAACTGCAAAGCACACGCATCATGCAAGAAGCAGCTATATGGTAGGTGCCCTGGCCAGATGTAACAACAATGAGGATAGGCTAAATGAGTTTGGCCAGAAAGTAGCCAAAGCGCTCGGATTCAAAGCCCCGTGCTACAATCCGTACTTCAACAGCGTGGCACAGGTAATTGAGTGCGCTCATGTTGTTCAGCACGCAATCGAGACAATCGATACTCTTCTGGGCAGAGGACTAAAGATGGAGCCAAAACCTGATATAAAGCCGAAGGGCGGTACAGGAGTGGGATCCACCGAAGTGCCCAGAGGTATACTGTTTCATGAATATACATACGATGATGACGGACTGGTTGTAGACGCAAACTGCATTATCCCAACAAACCAGAACTTTGCCAATATTGATGATGATATGCAGGAGTTTGTTCCCAAAATGCTGGAGATGGGATGGGACAAAGAAAAAATGACCTTTGCCCTTGAAATGCTTGTCAGAGCCTACGACCCATGTATATCATGTTCTGTACATTATCTAAATATTAAATTTAAAGAATAAACAACAATTAAATGTTTGGAGGTAAAAATTTATGCCAGGCAAGGTACTAATTATAGATGATGATGTTGATATGGTGGACGCAGAAAAAATGGTTCTTGAAAATAATGGATATACGGTGATTACAGCCAACGATGGTAAAGAAGGTTACGAAAAGATCAAAAGCGAAAAGCCGGATGTGATTATTTTAGATGTTATGATGGCAACACCTGAAGAAGGTTTTCAATTGGCCTACAAACTCAGAAATGAAAAAGAACTTTCCAATATACCGATTGTTATGGTCACATCTGTAAGCAAGGTTACAGGTTTCTCTTTTGACCCCAAGAAAGATGAAAATTTCCTTCCAGTTAATCAATTTTTAGAAAAACCGATAAAACCGGAAGATCTAATTGCAGCAATTGAAAATGCTTTAAAGAAGAAAAAATAATCCGCTATTCGTGGGTTAATCTGTAGGGCCACATCCTCAAGCCCCCTTCCAGCACATAAACATCTGTGAAGTGATTGGCCTTGAGGATGAGGCTCGCCTGATAAGAGCGCTTTCCACTCTCACAAGCAAGAATAATCTTTTTATCGCGGGCAATTTCATCTATCCTCTGTCTCAATCTTTCAAGGGGAATCAGATCGAATCCAGGTATCCTCTCCTCTTCATACTCCTGCGGAGTTCTTACATCAAGGAAAATGTAATTATCATTTTCATTGTTCAGAAGTCTGTAAACCTCCTCAGCCTTTATACCCTTGAATTTGCCCTCCAGCTTATTCTGAAGCACATTTGAAGATACGATTAAAGCTCCAAGAGCACTTGAATAAACCGGTGCATAACCGAGATCAAGACCTGTCATATCGTCAACCGTTCCCTGTTTATACAGTATAGCGGCTGTAACATCCACCCTCTTTGCAACATCGCCACGCCCAATTATCTGTGCCCCTAAAATCTGCCTGGATTTTCTGTCTGCAATGAGTTTGATGTTAATTATTTCTGCACCCGGTATAAAGTGCTCCCTGTCATACTCAGGTACATAACAGCAAATTGGATCAAATCCATTTTCAATAGCTTCTCTCTCTGAGAGCCCTGTCTTTGCTATATTAAAGTCAAAGACCCTTATTATAACGGTTCCTGCAACTGGTGGAAACACCTGCTTTCCACCTGCAATATTGGTACCTACAACCCTACCCTGTTTGTTTGCAATAGAACCCAGGGGGAGATAGTACGGCTTTTTGGTTACAACATGAACGGTTTCGCAACAGTCCCCTGCAGCATATATATCTGGATCGCTGGTCTGCATATATTCATTAACAGCAATTGCTCCGGTTTTACCTATTTTCAGCCCTATCTTTTCAGCAAGCTCAACATTTGGTTTAATCCCAACAGCAATAATCACAAGATCAGCAGGAAGTTTGTACTTTCTGAGCCTTGCATACTCAACCTTTTTTCCCCCGATAAAGCTCAGAACAGTTTCATTTTTGATAATTCTTACACCTTTTTGCTCCATATGCTTTTCTACAAGAGCTGCCATCTCGGGATCAAGAAACGGCAAAATCTGATTTTCTTTTTCTACTATGGTCACCCTTGCCCCTGATACGGTTAAAGCCTCCGCAATTTCTATACCTATTAAACCTCCACCCAGAATGAGTATCTCCCTTATGTCTTCATCAGCAAGGACATTTTTTATCTGCTCAGTACTTTCCATTCCCCTCATCGTAAAAATATTGCCCAGCCCGATGCCATCAATATCTGGAATTATGGGTGAACTACCCGTCGCCAGTACAAGCACATCGTAGGGGATGTTAAAGGTTCGATCAGTAATTAGATCGTAGTAGTGAACGGTTTTTCCCTTCCTGTCTATTTTTTTTACCTCGCACAGATTTTTTATTTCAATGCCCTTAACACTTCTAAAATACTCAGTTGCGCCTTCAAAACCCGTCAGTGCCGAGGTAAGTTCCCTCTGATTTTTAAGCTTGCCCGATATATAGTAGGGCAGAGCACATCCTGCATAGGCCAAAAAGTACCCCTTTTCAAAGAGGGTTATTTCGGCATCCGGATCAAGCCTTCTCGCCCTTGAAGCAGCCTTTGGACCTGCAGCAACACCTCCAATAACAACGATTCTTTTTCTCTTCTTCCTCTCCTCAACTCCTCCTATCCTTCCCTCTCGCGCCTCCTTTAACGGAAGGATAACCGTTATTCTGGTACCCTTGCCAACCTCACTCCAGAGTTTAATATCTCCACCGTGAAAATCCACCACATGCTTTATTATTGTCATCCCAAAACCGGTTCCACTTCTATCATACTTCCTGGCATTGGGAGCCCTGTAAAACTCTTCAAATATTTTTTTCTGATCCTCGGGGGGTATTCCTATACCTGTATCCTTAACAATAGTTGTAACCTTTTTATCGTCAACATCATATCCAACGGTAAAACTGACCACACCATTTTTATTTGTGTACTTTATTGCATTTTCCAAAAGGTTTATTACCATCTGTCTGAGTGCAAACTTATTGCCCATTACAATAAGATCTTTGTTCGGGATGTTTACCTCGAAGTATATGTCCTTCTCAGATACCTTGTCACGCAACTCTTCTATTACATCAAGGCATATATCTGTGTAGTTGACTTCTTCAAGCTCAACCTTGCCAGTTTTGAGCTTTTCAAGTTCCAGAATATCTCTTATTAGAGTCTGTATTGCATCTGTGTTTCTCTTTATAGATTCGAGAATCCTGAGCTGCTTGCTGGAAAGCCTCCCTGCGTACTCCCCGAGCAGAGTATCAATATTAAAAC
>JALXDB010000308.1 GCA_026990615.1 Spirochaetota bacterium | reverse complement strand
AACCTCTCACAAAAAACATCTAACACTGTCATTTTGAAAATTCTCTTAATTACAAGTCAAATGGAAGCTCTAATTACCTGTATCAAAAATATGAAACATAGAGCTTTACCACCATGTACTAAAAAAACCTCTATGTAAAAATATATACCGAAAATAATTCTTTAGACCTGTACCAGCCTGATAACATCCGTTCACGCCAAAATTTTAAAGGCTTCATATATACCACAACAATCATATTCTCAATAATTTAAATTATAATTTTTGCCCAAAATATAATTCACAGTTATTCATCCACTAAGAAATTAGGCCTATTCAGGTACAACAAAAATACTTTATCCTTTAACAGCACCTGCCGTTATCCCCCTGATAATGCTCTTTGCAGAGAAAAAAGTGAATACAAACGCAGGAAGCGCAACTATGGTCGCCATAGCAGTTATCTTACCCCATTCTACCCCAACAAGTGTCATGTGGCCTGCAATTGCTACCGGTAAAGTCCTGGTGTATCTGTTGGTACAAATAAGGGCTATTATAAACTCGTTCCATGCAATTCTAAATACAAATATGCTTGCAACTGCAATACCTGGTTTTATCAGAGGCAGAATCATCCTGAAAAAAATCCCCAGTTCACTGCAACCATCAATAACGGCACTTTCCTCAATCTCCACCGGAATATCCATCATAAAAGAGCTCAAAACCCATATGGTAAAAGACAGATTAATCGCAATATATATAATTATAAGACCCACCCTCCTGTTAATAAGACCAAACTTGGTCCACAGAATAAACAGAGGAATAATAAGAACAGCTGATGGAATCATTCTTAAAAGCAATGTACTTGTAGATATCACCCTTTTGCCAAGAAACTTGAACCTAACCATCGCATACGCAGCAAGTGCCCCTACAAGGAGAGTGAAGAAAGCTGTTGATAGGGCTACAATCGCACTGTTTAAAAGGTATCTTACGAACTTGGCTCCACCGAGGATCTCCCTATAGTTTTCGAGCGTGGGTTTAAAAAACCATTTGGGAGGCATACTGAAGGCGTCAACCCTCGTTTTTATCGATGTTGCAATCATTGCATATATCGGGAATAAAATTATTAGAGATATAATTACAAGTACAATATATCTGATAATCTTCAATACCGCAGTTTTACTCATTACCTTCATTACAATAACCCCCCAACAATCTATTTACTCTAAAAGATCAGGTCATCTTCTTTCAGTTTTAAAAATCTTCAACACTACAAGAGAAACGATCAACATATATAGAATCAAAAATACCGAGATTGCAGAAGCTTTCCCAAGACGCTGGCTTAAAAATGCTGTTTTGTAGATATGCAGCGATAACACCTCGGTTGATAAACCCGGGCCACCAAACGTCATTATGTACATAACTACAAGTGCTCTCATAGCATCAATTAGTCTTAGAACAATTGTAATTGCCAGAATGGGCTTAATTACAGGAAGCTTTACGTACACAAGTCTTTGGAAATAGTTCGCACCATCCACCACCGAGGCTTCAAGGATATCATCCGGGACCGTTTGCAGTCCTCCTAGAAGCAGCAAAAAGACAAAAGGCGTCCACTGCCATATATCTGTAATAATTATGGATAGCATAGCAGTTTTTGGATTAGATAACCACATTATAGGTTTGATACCCACAGCTCCCAGTATATAGTTTATAAGGCCGTAATTTGGATTGTAAAGATACCTCCATACTATTCCAACAACTACAGGGGCAATCATTATAGGAAGAATAAATATTGTCCTAAAAATGCGAAGCCCTTTTATCCCTTTTTCGACGAGCAAAGCAAGTCCGAGACCAACCAAAAATTCCGCAACGAGAGTTGTAAAGATAAAAACTGTTGTAACTCTAAGGCTGGTTTGGAAATTGGTACTCCTTATAACGTCGATGTAGTTTTTTATACCAACAAATACAGGTTTTTTATTGTATATATCCCTCAATGCCCATTTAAAAAAACTTAAAGAAAAACCGTACAAAACCGGGTAGAAAAGGGCAAAACCAAATATTAAAAGCGCAGGAAGCAGAAACATATAAGGTGTTATAGTCTTTAAAAACCTGTTTGTATTCACTTCAACCTCTCTTAATTACTATTTAAGCATTACTATCTTTGACTTGATTTTTTTAAATCAATTTTTATAAAAAATTATTATATTGTTTTAATGATTACCGTTTCTTCTATTTTATTTTGAGGAATGAGCCCTGTAAGAGGGCTCATTTCCTCTGTCAGCCCTGTTTACCGAAAACCATTATTGTATATATCCACCCTCCCGCAGAATATTCTTGATTGGTTCAACAATTTCCTGCATCGCCTCTTCAGGTGTTTTCTGGCCGGTAAGAACCTGATTAATTGCAACACCGAAATACTGGTTTTCAATCTCAGGAAGTTCTGCAATGGCCGGTCTCCAGTTTGGATCGAGTTTCTGCTTTGCCAGTACTTTATATTCTGGAAACATCGCCTGTAATTCAGGATCCATAAGGATGGATACTCTATCTACAAGCTGAACACCATCTTTTGCCAGCTTCTTCTCAACTTCTTTGGATGTCATCCAGGTTATAAAAAGCCATGCAGCTTCTTTGTTCTTCGAGTTGGCCGGTATGGCTACAGCAAATCCTCCTGTTTCTGACAATCTATTTTTCTTCTTTGGAGTTACTGCGTAACCAACCTTACCTACAACCTTTGACTGTTTTGGATCACGGACCATTCCGGCAATTCTTGAGAAGTCAAAGAACATGGCAGCCTTTCCTTCAAGAAATGTATTTGCATTTGCACCTGCATCAAAGCTAGGTATTCCGGGAGGTCCATATTTAACCATTCTTTTCATAAAGTTCAAGACTTCTATGGCTTCCGGGTTGGTGAATGTTATTTCCCAATTGGGCCCGAACATCTTTGCACCAAAAGGATCTGCGAAGTTCAACCATGCATGAACAGCCTGATGTCCTGAAGCTCCCCTGAATGTTAAGCCGTAAACACCGGGAACATTTTCATAGAAGAATTTAGCCGCCTTTTCAACTTCATCCCACGTTTCAGGAACTTTTAGATTGTACTTTTCAAACAGGTCTTTTCTGTAAGCAAATACTGATATTTCAGAACTTGCGGGGATTGCATAGAGCTTTGTATTGGTTCCTGGGCCCCCACCAAGATATATCTGCGTTCCTTTGCATTCCAGACAGACCTTCCCCTGTGCCGTTACGAGAGCCTTGTTAAAGTCGTCAAAGTCATAGCCGGGAAAAGTTAGCTTGGGATTGTTGATGAATGGTCCTAGCGGAGTAAGATAACCGGCTTTAGCATACTCTGTTTTCCATAGAGGCCCCACAATCGAAATTACATCGTAGTCACCATGAGGTTTTTTGCCCAGTTCTAGAAGTTGCTTATCGTGCATTCTCATATACTGCATCTGATCGACCTCAACCTTGATCCCAGTCTTCTTCTCAAATTCCGGTATGAGCTCGATCCATTTATTAAAGGCCATAAATACAGGGAAGTTAACAACTATAGTTGAGCCTTTAAACTGCTGCCAGTTAAACCCTCCTTCACTTACAGCCTGCTGTTGCTGTGTCGGCTGTGCCTCTTCCTTTTTTGAGCTACCATAGGCAGCAACCCCGCCAAAAACCATTAAGGTTAGCAGAAAGATCGCCACCAGTAAAATTACTCCAAATCTTTTCATTACTAAATCCTCCTTATGCTTTTTTTTAATCTATAGAGAAGCCATGCTTCCCGATTTTTCCTTGATCCTGTTTCAGTACATCACCCCCTTTCATCTATAAAATTAAAGTTATGTCCAGTTAATAAAGCCGAACATTGTATGTATCAATAAAGGCTGTCTGAGGGATCTTTTCCTCAGTACAGTCAAAACCGACAGTTAAAATCAGCCGCTTACCGTGATTTAGCAACCTTTTGATCTCCTTAACAGAGGGTCCTAGCAACATTGAACCAGGTACTAACTTACTCTGCTGTTTTCTATTACCATAGACCCACAGAAATGTAAAATTAAAAGTAAAAGAACCAAAATAGCATATTGTTGCTTTGATATTTTGTTCCAAACCAGTTTCCGGCAATAAGATGCAAATATTCAGAACATTTCAAAATCAAAAGCTTTATTTAATACAATTTATAACATTAACCGGTATACCAGCCTCTCACAGCAGAAATAACCCAACTCCTGATCTTACAATTATCCTTATTCACATTCTTCTAAAAAGACTTAACCGATCACTTTTCTATTGACCAAGCTCAACTCATGGGTCGGCAGTACCATTTCAATTTTGCCCTTTACACGATTTTTGCAGTCTTCTATGCTTTTCCAGCTTTTTACAATATCCTGAAATCTTGCAGGTGGAGTTATAGTATAGTGGATTTCTGGAATCTCTTTAAAATTATCATAGACGAAAACCAGATCACCGCAGCAGTGGTACTCACCTTCACCAGTATTGACAACCACTGTCTGATGGCCAACAGAATGACCGGGGCTCGGATAAACATAAATACCGCTTTCTATCTCTGATTCACCCTCTATAAGCTCAAAATCAACTCCTTCAAACTGCGGTTTAATACCGATAGCCGGATATTCGTAAGATTTGTAGTATAGGGGGATGGGATTTTTTGCAAACTCATATTCCTTTTTCTGAACGTAGAACCTAGCATTTTTAAACCTCTTTAAATGATAGCAGTGGTCCCAGTGCAGATGCGTTAGGATCACTGTATCAATATCTTCTGGCTTTACCCCTATCTTTTCTAATTGTTCGTATATGGTCATTCCTTCCGGTTGATAGGACCCCTTATGGTGGTATTTGTTTGCTATTTCCGTTGGAGCCATTCCAGTATCTATAAGTATCTTTCTACCGTTCCCCTCGACATAGAATGTAAAAACAGGCAGGTCAACATCTCCTGAAACATCGTAATACCTGTGAGTGGAGTGATGATAAATATAATTTGCTTTATTTGTCGACACGAACCCCGTATTTAAAGGTTTTATTGTATATTTATTCAAAAAAATCTCCTTTCCAGCATCAGTGTACATTCCAATGCTTTCAATTTTTAGGTATTCTATACCTTTACAATTCTCATGTCAAGAAAAATTTTAAATTTTTGCATGCATTGCACATATGTGCATTTTATAAAACAGAAAGTCCCATAAAAATTCGAGATTAATAAAAGGCTGCCACTAAAGATAAAAGTGGATCAATATATACATTTAACGAATAAAGTCAAATCGCTGATTAAAATGTCCTAAATATAGGGGAATATCTTTTATAGAAGGTTTTACATAGAAATCCTTTTTGTCGGCCTACTTGTAGATTTACATCCATCATAAAAAATTTAAAGTGTCGATATAAATATCAGGGTGCAATTCAAGTTTTCAAATGTTAATATGCAATGAATTTTACACCATTTTTAATAATGC
>JALXDB010000307.1 GCA_026990615.1 Spirochaetota bacterium | reverse complement strand
CCCGCGAGTTTTTCGAAATGCCAGAGTCTTGTCTTACCATCAACAACAGGACCGCTTCTCATAGAGCAGATAAGCATCTTGCTCGGATAGCCGTTTTCCTGCATGTAGTTGATTGCCTTTTTAAAGATTGCAATGCTTGCCCATCTTACATCGGCTTCGGTAAGCTCAATACCAAGCTCTTCTGCCTCTTTCTGGAAATTACCGAGTGATTCATACCTTCCTGTCATCGATGTAATTACAGATCTCCACATCCTCAGGTCCACACCATTTTTCTTAGCCTCTTCAAGACCTTCTTTGACAGCCTGAGCAACCGCTGCAAACTGTGGTAGTACGTATGCCAGTGTGCAGTTTGTGGGAATACCCTTTGATGTAAGGAACTTAATAACCCTTACTCCCTGCTCTGTACCGGGTACTTTAACCATAACGTTGGAAGCGAGGCTTGCAAGCTCCAGAGCCTGCTGTTTCATGGCCTCTTCATTCTGGTAGTCTCTCGGATCAACCTGCCCGGAGATGTAACCGTACTTAAAATTGGTGGCCCTGAACACTCCAAGATACTTTTCGGCTCCTCTTTTCACAATTTCTTTGTAGGTCATCCACCAGATTTCATGGGTGCTGGCGTCAGGATTCCTTCTCTTCAATTCGATAGCGAACTCTCTCCAGAATCCAGGATCATCTTTAATGACCGCTCCTGAAAGAGGTGGATTTGTTGTAACACCTCTGAAGAGCTGTTCCAGGGGTTTATCAGAGATATAGTACCTATCAAGCAGTTCTTCCTCAGCATCCCTCTCTTCAATTGTCTTTTTGCTTTTAATTCTCTTTCTTTTCCAAGAATCAAATACTAAAGGAGACGAATCCCACCAAATCTCTACATCTTCCCCGGTTTCATTCATGCGTTCCATAGGGCTTTTCTTTACTGCCATATACATCCTCCTTTGCATAGTTAATTAAAAATAATTTATTTTTGTGAAAAATATATATAAATTGTAGAGATAAATCAAATAAATAGTTGTCTATACAACTAAATATTTAAAAAAATTTTTAATATTTTATTTTATCCCTTAATTAGTCTATAATTTTTATGAATAAACAGCCGATCTATTTTTTCATTGTAGAATAGGGCTTAAACTTTCTTTAATAATATTCTAACAAAACATTAATAAATATCAAGGAAAAAGTAACAGGAGATCTGAAATGCCAATACCAACCATTTACACAGAAAACCGCAAGGTGTATATTATCGATCAAACACTGCTCCCCATAGAAAAGAAATATATAGAGATAAAAGATAAAAAAGAGATGTGGGATGCAATAAAGAGATTGAAGATAAGGGGAGCCCCGGCTATTGGAATAGCAGCCGCTTTCGGCGTATGGCTGGGTGTAAGAAACTTTAAAGGCTCCTTCAACGAGTTCATGAAAAGATTTGAAGAGGTGTGCTCCTATCTGGCAACCTCTAGACCAACAGCCGTAAACCTCTTCTGGGCCATCGATAGGATGAAAAATCTTATCAGCAAGAGCAACACTGAAAATGTTGAGGAGCTCAAAGAACTGATATTCAATGAAGCCAGGAATATGATAGATGAGGATAACATGGTGTGCAGGGCAATCGGAGAAAACGGTGTATCCCTTATAAAGGATGGATATTCCCTTATTACGCACTGCAATGCAGGAGGACTTGCAACCGCCATGTACGGAACCGCCCTGGCTCCTATCTATATAGCGAAGGAGAGAGGATACAATATACATGTATGGGTTGACGAAACAAGGCCTCTTCTACAGGGGGCAAGAATAACGGCCTTTGAGCTTGTGGAGGCCGATATACCTGCAACCCTGATCACAGACAATATGGCAGCCTTTGTAATGTACCAGGGGAGGGTAAATATGGCCATAGTTGGTGCCGATAGGATAGCAGCAAACGGTGATACGGCAAACAAAATCGGTACCCTTGGTCTTGCAATACTAGCCAAAGAGTTTGGTGTTCCATTTTATGTTGCGGCACCCATCTCAACTATAGATCTAAAAACAAAAGAGGGAATTGATATTCCAATCGAGGAGAGGGGGCCAGATGAAATAATCAAAGGGTTCGGTAAACAGACAGCCCCGTCAAATATCAATGTGTACAATCCCGCATTTGATGTAACACCGGCGCGGTATATATCTGGGATAATAACTGAAAAGGGGATAATTACTCCGCCTTACAGGGAAAATATTCAGAAACTGTTTTCATAATAAGATATTTAATTCGACACCAGTACAAGACTAAAACATAAAGGCTATTAAATGGGTATCCAGATTGTTTAAAAAACTATCACCGATTACCATAATTTCATATGCCACAATCTACATAGTCTGGGGATCAACATACTTTTTTATTCGGCTCTCCGTTGCCAGCATACCGCCTTACTATGTTGTCGGTATAAGGTTCCTCTTCGGCGGAATATTCTTTCTTCTTGTCAGTCTAATAACGGGAAGGTTAAAGCCACTGCCCACTAAAAGGGAAGTTACAGGTTCTATTATCCTCGGAACCCTTTTTTTGCTGGGAGGGAACGGATTAATTACAATTGCAGAACAAAAAATTCCAAGTTATATAGCGGCTCTGTTAATATCCTCTACACCAATTTTTGTGGCTTTCTTTAACAGAGCACTGCTCAAGATTAAGATAGGCATTATTCGATTGGGTGGAATTATTATAGGTATAGCCGGTGTTGCTCTTTTACTCTACGATGGAAAATCAATAGCAACAAGTATATCGATACATTTGATATTTGCAATAGCGGGGATTTTAATATGGAGTTTCGCCACCTCCATCGGGCATCTGTTAAAAGTACCCCAGGACAGCATGGTAAATACAATGGTACAGATGTTGTTTGCAGGCTCGGTTTCTTTTATAGCAATGATATTTTCCGGGCTGTCAATCGTAGATTCAATAAAAAATGCCACCCTGTCATCCATTATCGGTGTCAGTTTTCTCGGGTTAATAGGCTCAATTGCCCTCAGTGCTTACAACTATCTGATTAAACATGAACCTTCAATAAGAATTGTGAGCTATTCCCTTATAAATCCTTTGATTGCAGTTCTACTCGGGATAATCATCGGAAGAGAAAAAATAATGCCCTTCTTCTTTTTTGGGATTCCTATGATTATTTCGGGTCTGTTCCTGATGCTTTATGGAGAAGCAATTATTGATAAAATCAGGACAAAAGCTTAAACCCATGGGAGACCTAACCTGTACCGGTTTGATTCAATGTTAAAATCCTTTATCCAAAACAACGGCAAAAGTATAATTTAATGATATTTTAATAGGCGAAATGTCAGTTCTTACGGAATAATCAAAAACTGGCACAAAATAAACCATGCATAAATGGTAAAAAATGAATAAAAAACTTGATGCCCTGGAAACAGTCGAAAAAATAAAGAGAAACATTGATGGACTCGATCTGATAACCGTTATACCTATTGTAGACTTAACCCCGGCTCTTTCAGAAACCATAAAAAAATTAGAAAAGGGATTAATCCCTGAAACCTACCGCTGGACATCAGAGAAAACCGCCTTTGCTTACAACTATAAAAATTATAGAAAATGGGCAAAAAGTATATTTCTCGGTGCGAAATACTACAATTACACCGAAAATACAGCTAAACCTGCAAATAAAGGTGAGTGCTACGGAGAAATAGCAAAATACACCAGGGAGAATAATTACCAGTATCTTATAGATAAGCTGAAAGAAGTAGCCAGTTTCTTAGAAAAGGAATACGGATTAAAGATAAAATACAAAGCACTTTCCAACTACACCTCAATCCCCGAAAAGGTTCTCTTCAACTATTCAGGACTTGCTGAAATCGGCAAAAACACACTACTAATAAATCCCGAGCTTGGAAGCTATTTTGTGGTGGGCGAGCTTATAACAGACCTCGATTTAAACTTTACCAGCACAAAAAAGCTATCCCATACTATTAAAAAGCCGGACTTCTCCATCTGCGGTGAGTGTACCAGATGCATGGATTCATGCCCAACGGGCGCAATAGTGGCCGAAGGAACCTTAAATGTTAACGAGTGCCTTCAGTTTATTTCTGAAAACCTAATTTTAATAGATTCAGTAACAAGGGAAAAATGGGAGCGGCGTCTATACGGCTGCACAACCTGTCTTGATGTATGCCCCTACAACACCAGGCTAAAACCTAAGCCATTGGAATCTGCCGACAGAATAGGATACATAGGTCCCGAGGTAAATTTAATAGAGATACTCGAAATGGATGAATATAAATGGAAGAAAAAATTTTCAAACAATCAGGTAGGGATAAGAGACAGGCTTACCATAGTTAAAAATGCACTGCTAGCAGTAGGAAACATGGAATGCGTAGAGGCAAAAAGTGCGGTAAAAAGATATCTGTATAATACCAACGAAATTATAAGAGCATATTCAGTATGGGCCTTTGGTAAAATAGAAAAAAATACGCGTGAATTGAAAAGAGAATTAACTCAGCTCCTGAAAAAAGAAAAAAGCCCTGTAGTTATAAGAGAGATAAAAAATATTATAGGCTAATGCTGCTGAATATTAAACTCCTTTTCAATGGCACTCCTCATAACCTCAACCGGGGCATCCATTCCAGTCCACATCTTAAAGCAAATGGCAGCCTGATACACCAGCATCCCGAGTCCATTAACCGTTTTAGCTCCTCTCGCAGCTGCTTCTTTGAGAAATCCTGTCTCGGGAGGATTTGGGATTACATCACAGACGACCATGTTCTCTGTAATACTGCTATAATCAATATCAGGCTTATCTTTAATATTGGGATAAAGGCCAATGGGAGTTGCATTAACCAGAAGGTCAACTCCTTCAGGGATTCTATAACCCTCTCCCCAGCGGATAAATTCCACATCCATTGATGTTCTATCTTTTAGATGAGCAACGAGCTCCTTTCCGCGTTCTTCACTTCTATTTACTATTATAAGCCTTTCAAGACCGGCGAATATTAATTCAACCGCTATAGCTCTTGCAGCTCCTCCGGCACCCAGAATAACCGCGCTTCTGTCAAGAGGATCAAAACCAGCATCATCAACAAGAGCCTTTAGAAAACCCTTGCCATCTGTATTTTCTCCAAACAGTTTCCCATCATTGTTAACAAGAGTATTTACAGCACCTATGATCTTGGCACTTTCAGAAAGGTCATCCACATATTCAAGCACCGAAACTTTATGTGGAATAGTTAGATTTATACCTCTCATATTAAAGGCCTTTAATCCAGCCACAGCATCCTTCAAATCCTCAGGTTTTACTTCGATTGTCAGGTATTTCCAGTGCAGCCCGAGATGGTTAAAGGCAGCCTCATACATTATGCATGTGGGATTTTCAGAAACGGGGTATCCAAATAAACCTACAAGTTCATCTTTATAACTCTTTTCTGCCATTCTCCCCTCCAATATTATAATAAAATAAAAAATAATAATAC
>JALXDB010000306.1 GCA_026990615.1 Spirochaetota bacterium | reverse complement strand
CTTCTAACGAATCTTCAAACAGCCAGTACCAGGTCATGCCTGTATACAGTAAGTCCGGTGTTATTGGACCTCTTCTAAAGGGAGATGGCTTTATCATAGTAGACGAAAACAGGGAAGGTGTAAAAAAAGGCGAGCTTGTAGATTTCATTTATCATAGTTATACTATGTAGATTACAATGTAATTTGCCATGATAGCTGAAGAATCCAGGATTTTTAATCCAATCTGCATACAGGTTAACGGTAAATGAAAAAAGAACGCAACTTCTACTTAAAATTAACCAATGTATACAGAGCGTTAGAAATAATCGATAGTTTGCCCCACGCTACTGTTGGCAATAAATACCTTGGAACCGGCAGTGCACTTCATAGAATCACATCGGAAGATGTTTTTGCCGTAATATCTTCACCTCACTACAACGCCTCTGCAATGGACGGTATTGCCACCGTAGCACGCCTTACGTACGGGGCATCGGAATCCAACCCGGTTGTAATCGATCGGAGCGAATATAGACCCATCGATACAGGCCAACCGATACCCGATGGATACGATACGGTTATACCGGAGGAGTATATCGAGTACGATGATAACGGAAACGCCGTTATTAGACAATCATTTTACCCCTGGGACAATATTAGAATTATAGGTGAGAACATTGTTAAAGGAGATCTTTTAATCCCCGAAAATTCGATGATTGATGAAAAGGCTATTCCTCTCCTTATTTCAGGCGGCTGCTGGAAGGTAAAGGTTAAAGAAAGGTTAAAGGTACTGGTCATTCCCACCGGTAGCGAGGTGATTTCTCCCAGCAGGGAAGATCCCTCTTTCCTTGAACCAGAGAATTTGAAGGACGGGATGGTAATAGACTACGATTCTGGATTGCTATCCTCCATACTGACCGGATATTACTGCGACGTTGAAATAAACGAAGTTGTAAAGGACCACCCCAGACAGTTAGAGCAGGTTATAAAGAAAAGTATTGATAATTACTCATTTATATGCATAATAGCGGGATCTTCTGCCGGGCGCAAGGATTTCACCGTGGATGCCCTTAAATCTATGGGGGATGTATTGATCCACGGTATCAATATGATGCCCGGAAAGCCGTTTTTGGTATCAAAAGTTAAAAACAGGGTCGTATTTGGTATTCCCGGCTTTCCGGCAAGTGCGTACTTTGTAACCACTATTTTTTTAAAAAGATACATTGAAAATGTCCTTGGATTTAAATTTATCGAAAGAAAACTCGAAGCTCACCTGTCCCAGAACACTCCTTCAAAACTCGGCTACCACGAACCCATAAGGGTCTCAATTTCCAACCTGTACGGAAAGCTTAAAGCTGTTCCCTTAAAAAGAGGGGCAAGCGTTTTTAAAAGCATATATGATTCAGATGGATACTTTATTATTCCATCAAACAGCGAGGGGGTAAAATCCGGCAGTACGGTTAATGTGGTAATTACAGACAACAACCTGGTTCCTGAAAAACGCATTCTATTTATTGGAAGCAACGATCTATCAATTGATATAATTAAATCCCTGGCATCTAAAATAGCCCCGGACTTCCGTATTGTTTCCATAAACAGGGGAAGCATGGGTGGCCTCTCCTCTCTTAAAAATGAAGAGTCTCATTTTTCACCAACTCATCTTCTTGATCCGGATACAGGAACCTACAATATCAGATACATAAAACAGATCTTTAAAACGAAGCGAATATCTCTTTTGGGGCTTGCAGAAAGAGAGCAGGGTATTATAGTACAAAAAGGAAATCCAAAGGGCATCAAATCAATTAAAGATTTACCCGGCATAAAGTTTGTTAACAGGCAAAAGGGCAGCGGAACAAGGATACTGTTTGACTATCTTTTAGATAAAAATGGAATAAAGACATCTGATATAGATGGGTACAGTATAGAGCTTTACACACATACAGCTATATGCAATTTTATAAAAAAAGGATATGCTGATGCAGGTATAGGCACCCTTTCGGCCGCCAATGTTTTCGATCTTGATTTTATTCCGATTGCCAAAGAAGAATACGAGGTCGCTTTCTACAGAGATTTCATGGATGACGAGAGATTTAAACTTGTATATCAGCTGGTTCAATCGAAAGAGTTTAAGACACATCTTGCCCGGATTGGAGGGTACGATTTCAACATTACCGGTCGATTGAGAAATGTCTGAATTGAGGACTGTATAGATGATACTAAAAGACAGGTTTGGAAGAGTAATTGAAACTATAAGAATATCGGTTACAGACAGGTGTAACTTTAAATGTATGTACTGTTCTATTGATGAGGATACTATTTTTCTTCCCCGTGAAAGTATCATGTCCTTCGAGGAGATTGTCGAAATAACCAGAATTCTTGCACAGATGGGAATTAAAAGAGTTAAATTAACCGGTGGAGAACCTCTCATAAGAAAAAACATTACCGAACTGGTAAAGAATCTAGCCGCAATAAAAGAGATAAAAGATTTATCACTCACAACCAATGGATCGATGCTTACTAAAAAAATGGTTTATAACCTGAAAAGGGCCGGTCTACACAGACTGAATATTAGCCTTGACTCTCTAAATCCAGAAACTTTTAGATTAATAACAGGGGGTGATAAACTGGAAAGAGTTTTAGAAGGTATTGAAAACTCACTGAAAGCAGGCTTCAAAACGGTAAAAATAAACACGGTATTAATCAAAGGTATTAACGACACTGAAATCCTGGATCTTTTCAACTTCGCCAAGAACAACAATTTAACACTTCGATTTATTGAGGAGATGCCACTATCGGCCGGGTCATCCAAGGGCATTATGGGAGTGTCAAATGACGATGTCTTCAATATTTTAAAGGATTACCTTGTTACTGACAGCAAAATTACGGGGGATATCTATCCGGGTCCTGCTGTAACATTCAAAATAAAAGGAGGAAGTGGCAGAATAGGATTTATAAGCCCAATTTCACACCCGTTCTGCTCCGGATGCAATAGAATAAGATTAACAACCTCGGGGAAACTTCTGCCATGCATCTCAAGAAATGAAGGGCTGAATATACTTCAATTGATGAGAAACAGAGTAGACCCAACTACAATAAAAAAGAAAATACAGGAAATTGTTTTTTACAGAAAGTTCAGTCATAACGGATTCAGCGATTATATTCTCATGAACCGTCTGGGGGGATAGCAAAATTAACAATACTTACTTTTTCAGGGGCATCCAATATGACAAAAAACAAGCCAACCCATATTGACGATAACGGAAATGTTAAGATGGTTGATATAACAGAAAAACCGGAAACAAAAAGATTCGCCATGGCACAGGGAACCATAACCATGAATAAAGATGCCTTTGAACTGCTTGTTTCCGGAAGGAGTAAAAAGGGGGAAATATTTCCTGTAGCACGGGTGGCGGGAATAATGGCGGCAAAAAAAACACACGAGTTGATACCTCTCTGCCACCCAATAAAGATGACCTCTATCGATATCAATTTTGAATTGGATGAAAAAAATCGGAGCTGCAGGGTGATTTCAAAAGTTTCAGGTATAGAAAAAACTGGATTCGAGATGGAAGCTTTAACTGCTGCAGCAGTAGCACTGCTTACAATCTATGATATGCTGAAAGCCGTAGACAGGGGTATTAGTATAAATAATATTACACTGCTCGAAAAATACGGTGGAAAATCAGGCCATTTCATCAATACAGACACCAGGGAATAAAAAAATGGGCATTAGTTTTTACATCATAACAGTCAGTGACAGAGGTTTTAAAGGAGAACGGGAGGACAAAACGGGTAGAGTTTTAATGGATTTTATTAAAAAATTGGGGTACAGTATATCCGGGTACACTGTAGTACCCGACGAGAAGGAAGCAATAAAATCTGCAATCATTGAAGGTGCTGACAAACTTAAGAGCGATGTAGTCTTAACGGCAGGTGGTACCGGTTTATCACCAAGAGACGTAACTCCTGATATAACAAAAAAACTTGTAGAATACGAAATACCCGGAATACCTGAGGCAATGAGACATTACGGATTAAAGAAAACTGTCCGTGCTGTTCTATCCAGAGGTATAGCAGGTGTAAGAAAATCAAGTATAATAATTAATCTGCCGGGGAGCCCTGGAGGGGCAAGAGAATCACTTGAAGCCATTATTGATGCTCTTCCGCATGCTGTAGAAAAACTGCGCGGAAGCGAGGAGGAATGCGGCAGTACATAAACGATTTCTTGGTTATAAATCTTACTCTCATTCATTAACTTCTTAATAGTGTAAAGGTTCACCGATGGTGTAAGGGCAAAAATTAAAACGATGAATAACAACTATTCATTGATAATTTACCCAACATCGGTGGCAATTTTTGTAATACTAATATTAATACAATATAGGTGATGAACTTCCCAGTAGAGTGTTTATTGTTTTTAATTAATAATTTTTGGCACAACATCGGTGACACGTTTTAATGATAATAAATCAAACATAAAACGGGCAGGTTAATTATATTTATTTCTAAATGAGAGTTTATATTTTATAGGAGTATTTCATCAAAATTTAGTTATGTTTTTTGTTGAATAAATAGATAAGCGTGGATTGAAAAATCATAAGAACAATACTTCATATAACGGCGGCATTGTACACGATAGTAACAGCAAAATCGAATATCGCCCCTGGTTAAATCAAAACAGATAAATAACAGGGGTTAAATAAATAAGATAAATAACCGGAGAAAAGAACCATGGTTAAAATTAAAGTAAAAATTAAAAGGCCGTATTTTAGTTTTTTTGCTGCAGTCTTTGTACTCTTTCCCGTATTTCTCTATGCATCTTACAACATTGATAGAGAAATAAAAACTTTTTTAACAAAGGAAACCGGACAGAACGTCGACGTATCGGTTATTCCAAACCAGGAAACAAAAAAGGGGGATGTATATATCAAGATTAAAAGCTCGCCTACTCCATCAAAGGATAAAAATATATTCATCACTGTACTTGCTATGGGAAAATTAATGGAGCAGAGCATATCCTATCAGATATACCTCGGGGTTGTTATGATAGACATTGATAACAGCCTGTATGCAATATCAGCAGAAAACTGCAGAAAAATTTTCCTTGCTAAAAACCAGCAGGAGCAAAACAGCCTGCTTCAAAAAAATCTTAAGAGGCTTAAATAACCAGAATCACAGGTATCGTTTGAATTGCAGATTATATCTACAATACTATGAGTTACAGTTGGTAACAAACATACGGTAACGGCAACTAACACATACACTATTGGTGGTCTTCAACTACTTTACAACCGCTATCTTAACCATCATCTTTTTACCGTTTTTCAGTCTTATAACAGCCACGTATACGCCATTTCTGACCACCTGGCCTCTTCCGTTTCTACCATCCCATTCTACCTCAATGCTTCCCTTGGGCTGCGCTGTTCTTAGAGATAGATCCCTGACCAGCCTACCAGTAATGGTGTATATCTTTATATATACAGAACCATTCTCC
>JALXDB010000305.1 GCA_026990615.1 Spirochaetota bacterium | reverse complement strand
TTTCCTGTTTAACGAAAATATAATTTCTACTAAGAAATTCAAGATAACAGATATAGTTGGGAATAATATATCAAGGTACTATTATAACAGGGTTAAAGTTATCTCTTCTGTTATTAAAAGGACAGTTGATATCGAGTATAAAAAGATAGATTTTATTGCCTCAAAAATTAAGAAATCCGGTGATCTGGAGCCTTCTTTAGAATCCTTTATAAAAAATACGGAGTATTGTAAGAGTATAGAGGTATATGATTCGGATGGCATGCATTTATGGAGCAGCAATGGAACAAAAGCGTCAGACAAACGAATTTCAGACGAATTTAAAAGGATTCTGCAAGATTACCAGACCGGAGGAAGGGCACCCCATCTTATTAATAAAAAACTAATTTTCATAGATAGCTTTCAAATTAAAGATAGTAAAAACAGAAGTTATGTTTTTTTTATATATGATTTAAATCTGATTAAGGATGCTGTAGAGGGGATTATAGGGAAAGTTTCAACATTTCACGTTTTTAATGGTAGCCTGCTGTTGATTAATTTCCCTCAGTCAGGCTTAGCCGATGTTGAGAATCTTGCCAATCTTGAAAAGATAGTAAGAGGTAAACAGACAGGAGCACTTAGGATTCGATTTGAAAAGAACGATGTAACTGTATATTACAGTTCACTGTCTGGATCTCTAAAAAACTGGACTGTTGTTTATGCCGTAAAGAGTTCCATGCTGAAGATTTCTCCGGTGGGTTATGTTATCTTGGCGTTGATTGTACTTGTGGTCCTGGCTTTTGCAATTTTTATGGTTTTGAATATAAGAGCTGTTCCTTCCTATTTGTACGGTGGTGCAGCTAAAGCAAAAGGTGAAGAAGGTACATTCGTTGAAGGCGCCGAAATGCCGACAACGGGTCAAGCCACCGGTGAAAAAGAACTTTTGACTGAACCTGCTAAAGGAGAACCAATTCCAGCAGGTGGTTCTGAAGGTGAAGTTACGGAGGTTTCTGAAGAGGAAGTGGAAACAGCAGAGGAGGTAGAGGAGGCAGAACCTTTAGAAGAACATGAAGAGGAACAGGAAAGAGCTGAGATACCGGGTGTACTTCCTCTTGAAGAAGTAGAAGAGGTCGAAGAAATTGAGGAGCTTGGTGAGGCGGAGATCGCCGAAGAAGTAGAAGAAGTTGAAGAATCAGAAATGGAAGCAGAGGAGGCAGAAGAGGCTGAAAATGTTGAAGAAGTTGAAGAACTACCAGAACTAGAAGAAACTGGAGAAGTGGAGAAAGCAGAGGAGATTCGGGAGACAGAATCTGAAGAACCTGGGGAGCCTATAGAAATTGAGACGGCAGGTGAGCTGGAAGAGAGTATTGAAGAACCTGAAGAAATAGATATTGATATTGAAGAAGCGGAAGAGGTCGAGGAGTTAGAACCAGTTAAGCCAATAGAGATATCTGAGAAAGAAGCTCATAAAGAGGATATGGAGATTGAAGAGGTAATTGAGGATGCCGGAGAATTTCATGTCGAGGTAGAAGCTGAAAAAAAGGCTGAGAATAAAAGTGAAGGCTTTAAAGAAAAAGATGATGCATCGAAGATGGAAGAATCGGGAGAGGAGACTACGGGAGCATCCGATCGGGCAAAGATAACACGGCAAGAATTTGAAATCCAAAAGGAGACCGGGAACCTTTCTGATGAATTGGAGGAGAGGATCGAAGACGATAGAAACTTAGAATTAGATAGTATCCCTGATCTGGAAAAATTGGCGAAAGCAGAGTCTGAAATTGAAGAAGTTGAAGAAGAACTTCCCTCAATTCCAGAAGAACTTTTTAATGAAGAGAAAATAAAAAGCCCGGAAGATGAGTTAAGCAAACTCATCAATGAAATAGAAGAGAATGCTGCGATTGAGGGTGTTAACTTTAAAACAATTGAAGAAGGGTTTCAATCACTTTTGAATAATCTTAAGATTAAAAGAGGTATGATCTTGTACAAAAAGGGCAATACATTTTTGCCAGTACTGAATATTGGATTTTCAAAGAGAACAGAGGATAAAATATCCTTTACCGATGATTATGCAATATATAAAAAATTTCTTGAGGAGGGCAAAGTTCTTTATATAAAGGACAATGTTTTTAAAAGTGAAGAAATAAAAAACAGATTTGATGAATCAGATCGGAATCATATCAAAAGTGTGTTATTTTATCCTGTAAATGGTAACAGGGGTACAAGTATCGTTGTAATCCTTGCAGTTTCGGAGGATGAAACACTAGATTATAAGGAGGGTATAGACGGTTTAAAGAGGTTAAAAGAATTGTTTAACTAAATAAAAATTTAATTATATATTTATCATTAAGGTTAAAGGTGGACAATTTTTGTTTTTATTGACTAAGCTTTTTTACAGTATTAATCTTATGAAAACATTTTAAAATTGAAAGGGGTACAATGGTGGTGTATATCATACTAAAGTATGCACTACCATCCCTCTTCTTAGGTTTAGTAATTGGGTATTTTCTGCGCCGTTATATTGCGAAGTTGAAGATAGCATCTGCGGAAAAAACGGCGGAGAATATATTAAGAGAAGCTGAAAGAGAAGCTGAAGCAAAAAAGAGAGAGGCAATCCTTGAAACTAAGGATCAACTATTCAGAGAAAGAAGCAACTTAGAGAGAGAAACAAGGGAAAGGAGGGCCGAACTCCAACGCTGGGAGAAGAGGTTACTTCAAAAAGAAGAAAACCTTGATAAGAGAGTTGATATTTTAGAGAAGAAAGAAAAGCTAATCTCAAACCGGGAGAGGGTGGTAGAGTCAAAAGAGGCCGAAATAAAGAAGGCCCAGGAGGAAATTAAGAAGGAGCTGGAGAGAATTTCATCTCTTACAGCGGAAGAAGCAAAGCAGATGCTCATCCGGAGCATGGAGGAAGAGGCCAAGAGGGACGCACAGGTAATTATTAATAAGGTCGAGGCCGAAGCAAAAGCAACAGCTGAGAAAAAAGCCAGGGATATCCTGGCCTACACAATTCAGAGATTGTCTTCTGAAATCACTTCAGAGATTACCGTAACTTCTGTATCACTGCCGAATGATGAAATGAAGGGCAGGATAATAGGAAGAGAGGGCCGCAATATCAGAGCTCTCGAAACGCTTACCGGTGTTGATGTGATAATAGATGACACTCCGGAAGCGGTGGTAATCTCGAGTTTTGATCCTGTCAGAAGGGAAATTGCAAGAGTTTCAATGGAGAGGCTTATTGCCGATGGCAGGATACACCCTGCCAGAATAGAAGAAGTTACCACCAAAGTAACAAAAGAGATCAACCAGTTAATACTCGAAGAGGGTGAAAGGGCTGCCTTTGATCTTTCAATTCAGGGTCTCGCACCGGAATTGATCCAATACATTGGAAGGCTCCATTTTAGAACCTCATACGGACAGAATATACTGGCCCACAGCAAAGAGGTAGCAAACCTTGCAGGAATGATAGCTGCTGAAATAGGAGCTGATGTTGAGGTTGCAAAGCGTGGTGGACTTCTTCATGATATAGGAAAGGCGGTTGTAACAGAGGGCGATGGAGGACATGCCCTTGTTGGCGGTGAACTTGCACGCAAATACGGAGAGAGTCCGCAGATTGTTAACATCATTGAAGCTCACCATAATGACAAGGAGCCTCTCTCGGTGGAGGCAATAATTGTTCAGGCTGCCGATGCGATATCTGCTTCGAGGCCAGGGGCAAGACGTGAGTCTATGGATACATATCTCAAGCGTTTGGAATCTCTGGAGAAGATTGCTGAAAGTTTTGAGGGCGTTGAGAAGTCGTTTGCAATTCAGGCAGGTAGAGAAATCAGGGTTATAGTGAACAATGACAAGATCGATGACGAGAAAGCAAGGGAAGTTGCCAGGGATATTGCAAAGAAGATTGAAAAAGAACTGAAATATCCGGGAAGAATTAAAGTGACCCTGATAAGAGAGACAAGAATAGTAGAATACGCAAGGTAATATATCCGGTGATTAACGTTGAAATTTAATTACTCTTCAATAAATTAGGGCAGCATTAGCTGCCCTAATTTAATTTAAACGTGGTGTCGTAACCAGAACAACCCAAATCTCAAAGATGGTAGGAATTCAAAGTGAATGATAGTACAATTAATGTTGTTATGATTGGGGATATTATTGGAGAACCAGGCAGAAAGGCGATTTTTTTGCATCTGTCAGAAATAGTAAAAAACTACAATGCTGACTTTGTGATTGCTAATGGTGAGAATTCAGCCGGTGGGTTCGGAATTACATCGAATATCGCCCACAAACTTCATTCTTACGGTATAGACTGTATAACCTCGGGCAATCATATCTGGAGAAATAAAGATGTTTTTCAAATAATTGATAAAGATCCGGCACTTCTGAGGCCTCTTAACTATCCAAATGGTACGCCGGGCAGAGGCTGGTCTATAATTGAAAAAGGTGAAAAAAAACTTGCTGTGGTTAATCTCATGGGTAGGGTGTTTATGGAGCCTCTCGATTGCCCTTTTAAGGCAATTAAAAAAGAACTGGTCAATTTAAAAAAAATTACAAAGTGTATAGTTGTTGATTTTCATGCCGAAGCCACAAGTGAAAAAATGGCAATGGGATGGTACCTGGATGGTCAGGTCAGCGCAGTTGTGGGTACCCATACCCATGTTCAAACTTCGGATAATCGTATACTGGCTGGTGGGACTGCATACATCACGGACCTGGGTATGACAGGTGCATACGATTCAGTTATTGGTATGAACAAGGAGAGAGCAGTGAAAAAATTTGTTACGATGATGCCGACACGTTTTCTGGTTGCAACAGAAGATGTGCATATAAACGGCGTATGCATTTCGATTGACTGTAATTCCGGCAGGTCCGTTTCAATAGAAAGATTTGATATTAAATCCAATATTATATAGATGTATCATAAAATGTTATTTTAGTCATGAAAGAGAGACTTGACAAACTTGTAGTTCAAAAAGGTCTGGTTGAGACAAGGGAGAAGGCTCAGGCCTTCATAATTGCTGGTAATGTGTATGTAGATGGCCAGAGAGTTATAAAACCTTCAAGAAAAGTAGAGGACTCTTCAGCTATAGAGGTAAAACTTCCGAACAGGGGATATGCAAGCAGAGGAGGGATTAAACTTGAACATGCACTTGATACATTTAATATTGACGTAAATAATAAGAACTGTATGGATATAGGCTCATCTACAGGTGGATTTACCGATTGCCTTTTGAAGAGAGGAGCAAAACATGTTGTTGCTGTGGATGTTGGGAAGGGATTGATGCACATCAGATTAAAAAAAGACCCCCGGGTTATCCTAATTGAGGGTTTTAATGCAAGGTATATAGATAATCTGAAGTTGGAGTACAAACCGGAGCTTGTTGTTATTGATGTATCGTTTATATCACTGAGATTAATTTTAAAACCCTTGGTAAATGTAGTTGAGCATAACTGCGATATTGTTGCGCTAATCAAACCACAATTTGAAATGGAAAGAGGTTACAAAGGGTTTAGAGGGGTTGTTAAGGAC
>JALXDB010000304.1 GCA_026990615.1 Spirochaetota bacterium | reverse complement strand
AAACCTAGATAAGTGTCATTTCGAACCCTTTAGGGTGAGAAATCTTTAAAAATTAATATTTTCTTAATCTTTCCTTCAGTACTTCTTCATTTTTAAAGCCTATAATCTTTAATAAAAGGATATTATGAAAATTAATAGCACGGAGTACTATTCAGATGAGATTTAAAAAATTAAGATTTTTTAGAACTTCCCTGTATTTTATACCATTTTCGGTGTTTGCTTTCTTTATTAGTGGTTGTGCTTATGCGCCCGGACCTCCTCCCCCCGGTTTAGGGGGAATGGGGATGTTTATTATCGGATGGATTGTAATAATTCTGCTATCCCTAATCTTATACATTACTTGGCAGAAGAAGACAATAAGCAAGAAGAATGATGAAAGTTATGTCGTTAATGCTTTGAATGACATGAATAAAAGGTTAAAAGAGATTGAAGATAAATTAGAATCAAAGGTAAAAGGAAAAAATAATGAAAAGGAGGAATAGATATGTTAAAATCAATTATTATTTTAAGTTTTATTATGTTTATATTTTTCTCAATGCACATTAAAAATATTAAAGCTCAAGAGGGGCCTCCTCTGCTCCAGGGAAATCAGTACGAAGTTTTATCGCCCCAGACTCCATCGACTAACTGGAACATTCAGGCTCAAGAAAATCCACCGGTTCCGACTCCGCCACCTCCTAATCAGGGGCAGGCTTTACCTGTTCCACCTCCATCACCACCACCTCCTCCTGGTGTGAGAAATTTAAACATACCTTATGATAGAATTATGGGTAATGCATCAAAGGCAATTTTGACAGCAAAAAAGACTTTGCCTTTTTTAACAGCGGGTAAGGTCTGGATTTCAAGGGCACCGGCGGGGGAAATAGAGGTTAAAGGTGCAGTAGTGTATAAAGGCATGGCGGTAGGTGCAATACATTTCAGCAATGAGAATGGGAATGTTCTGCCGGTTGGATTTAAAACAATAGACTATAATGTTAGGGTTCCTATCGAAACCGTAAAACAAAATTTTGATAAAATATTATCTCAATTAAAAGTCATAGATGGGGCTGAGTTTTGCATGCCAGAATATACCTGGACAATCCCTGTTGTTTTTCAGGATAAAATAGTTTTTAAATTAAAAATATATTACGATGGTATACATGTTGTGCCTGATTACCCCATTGATCAGGAAATGAGGTATCAACAGTAAGGTAAGTTTACTTTAAAAAGGTGAAGTGCTGTTGTTTAGAGTCTTAATTCGCTGAAGTGAGAAATCGGAAATCTCTTATATTTTATAGGTTTCGGTGCTATACTCAAAGTAGTACACTGCTTCGTTCGTTAAGATTTCGTCACTGCGATAATAAGATTTCTCGTTTCACTCGAAATGACAAAAGGCGGTGCATTTAGTAAATATGAATTATAAATTAAAAATACAGAGTAATGTCATTTCGAGTCCTTTAGGGCGAGAAATCTTTGGGTTTTACATCGCTGCGTTAAGATTTCTCACATCACTTCGTTCGTTCGAAATGA
>JALXDB010000303.1 GCA_026990615.1 Spirochaetota bacterium | reverse complement strand
CGGTTTTGCAGCGCTTAAAAAGGTCAAGGTTTTATCTAACAAGCGGAGCGGCAAAGCTGCTTCTAACACGTCAACAGATACTGCTTGAAAAAAAGGACAGCCTCAGCGAAGAAGAGATAGAGAAGATTCTAATTGATATCTCCCTGTCAAAAAGAAAAACAATTGAATCGCTCTCGATGGAAGATTTTGAAAAAGACAGATTTGGAAAGATTCTCCTGAAGAAAATTCACGGTCTTTCGAACAAAACGATTGGCGGTATTAAGACAAGGGTGATTGCAAGTCTGAAAGAGAAGATACTCAGGGGTTCAACATCCCTCAAAAACACCGTATTTCTACATACTGAACCCCACCATGACGATATAATGCTGGGATACCTACCAGCTGTGGTCAGAAATATAAGGGAACACTCAAACACTCACTACTTCTGCACCCTGACAAGCGGTTTTACTTCAGTAACCAACTCTTTTATGCTAAACAGATTAATTTTACTAAAAGATAAACTTGAAAAAGGAGAATTCAGAGAGCTTCTGGAATCTGACTATTTTAATCCGGATAATATAATAGGCAGAAACAGGGATGTCTGGCAGTACCTCGATGGAGTTGCCTCAACGTCTCGGTATGAGAAAGAAGAGGGTCATCTCAGAAGGCTTCTGAGAAACCTCGTGGATCTGTACGACGAAAACGATCCCGAACAGCTTTTGGATAGAATCAATGAGCTTATAATATATTTTAGAACCCAGTATCCGGGCCGTAAAGATCTGCCACACATACAAAGACTCAAGGGAATGGTTAGAGAATGGGAGGCTGACTGTCTCTGGGGATATTTTGGATGGCATACGCAATCAGTTTATCATATGCGGCTTGGCTTCTACACAGGGGATATTTTTACAGAAGAGCCAACAATAAACAGGGATGTTCTTCCAATTGTTAAACTTTTAGAAAACACAAAGCCGGATATAATCACAGTTGCCCTTGACCCTGAAGCGAGCGGCCCTGATACCCACTATAAAGTTATGCAGGCAATAAGCGAAGCACTAAAAATATACGAAAAGTCTCATCCAGAAGCGGAAAAAATAAGAATTTGGGGTTACAGGAATGTCTGGTACAGATTTCATCCGTCTGAGGCCAATATATACGTTCCCGTATCGCTAAATATGTTTGCTCTGCAGGAAAATGCCTTTAAAAACTCCTTTTTAACACAGAAAGACGCATCGTTTCCATCATACGAGCATGATGGACCATTTTCTGAGTTAGCCCAGAAAATTCAGGTTAGTCAGTATAATACATTAAAGATATGTCTGGGGCGTTCCTTCTTCTATGAACATCCAAGCGCACTTATAAGAGCAACCCGGGGAATGGTCTTTATTAAAGAAATGTCTCTTCATGATTTTTACAAACACTCAAGAGAACTCAAGAAAAAAACTGAGAACATTTAATATTATCCAGCAATACTCCATGTTACAGCAGGAAACCAAATGAAGAATTTTTATAGAGGTGCAAAGTATTCATATCC
>JALXDB010000302.1 GCA_026990615.1 Spirochaetota bacterium | reverse complement strand
GTGGTACCAGAAAATTCCATATTGATAAAAAACTTAAAAATCTGATCAAAAGACAGGTTGAATTGATAAAAGAATCAGAAGATCCCGATTATTTCAGATATATAAAATACGGTGACACTACCTATGTGAGATGGCTTAATCAGCTTGAATCGGGGTCATATTTCAATTTCAGGAATGTTGCCTTTGAAAAGATTGATACGGCTGATGGAGAGTACCTTGACAGATTCAGGGTAAAAACCAGAAGCTGCTATAACTGCCCCATAAGATGCAGGGCGGAAGTCGAAATAGAACGTTCTGATGGTCTATACAAAGGAGAAAGGCCGGATTTTGAACCCATGGTTCTTCTGGGGCCCCGTATCGGAAACTTTAACGCAGCCCAGACCGTTTATTTGCATACACTTTGCAACAGATACGGTATGGATTCCATAGATACGGGTAGTATAATAGGTTTTTTAATGGATATATACGACAGGGGAATAATAAGAAAGAGTGATTTAAACGGACTTGAGTTGAAATGGGGTGATGTAAAGGCTGCTGAAGAGATCATCAGGCAGATAGCCTTGAGAAGCACTGAGATTGGTGATATCCTGGGAAGGGGCCTGAAGGAGGCCTCAGAACTGCTGAATAGAGGGGCTGAAAAATACGCCTACCATGTGAAGGGGTTATCACTTCCAGCAATGGATCCCAGGGGATTTAAAGCATCGGCTCTGGGATATGCCATAAGCACAAGAGGGGCTGATTTTACAAGCATATATGCAAGACACGAATACTCTATAGATGCCGATAAAGCACAGAGTTTGTATGGGACTGCCCGTGCGGCGGATAGATTTTCAGAGGATGGCAAGGCTCTAATGCTGAAAAAAAGTCTTGTGGCGTCTGTGGTTCTGGATTCTCTCGGGCTATGCAAGATAACCTATCTATCGTTCCTTGATGATTACGGGTTAGAAAATCAGTGTAAGGCTACAAAGTTAATTACTGAGTGGGAAGATTTTGAACCGGGAGACCTGTTAAGGGCGGGAAATAGAATTATTACACTTGAAAGAATATTCAATATAAAACGTGGTGCTTCATCTGTGGATGATTATCTACCGGAAAAGTTTATCAAAGAGCCTATTAAAAGGGGAGCAGGAAAGGGGTCAGTTGTAAATCTGGAAGTTATGAAAAAGGAGTTTTACAGGCTTATGGGATGGGATGAGAGAGGAATTCCGAAAAAGGAAACTTTGAAGATGCTGGATCTGGAGGATGAAGTCGGACTTTTGAGGATTTGAATAATCAGGATTAAAATGTATAAATTGTGATTAAAAACATTTTAAATGCTCGTAACTAATCAAGGAGTATTAATAGCGAATTATTTTATGAGTCTGTTATAAAAAGGGAGTAGACGGTAATTTAGAGCCTTGATTCATCGAGAAGGCGGGAAGTCTATAATTTCTTATGTATTAAGGAAATATTAGTTTCGCTCGAAATTACAGTTTACTACATTGCGTTTGAGAGTAGAATAAATTTATTCGCTAAGC
>JALXDB010000301.1 GCA_026990615.1 Spirochaetota bacterium | reverse complement strand
CTGAGAGGTTTAAAGGAGAATGTAATTATAGGACATCTCATCCCGGCCGGTACAGGGATAAAGAATTACAGAAATGTACAGCTGTACAAGGAGATCCCTGGTGATATTGAGGTACCGGAAGAGATAAAGAGTAAAGTGGAGGGTACAGAAACAGCCGAAGAAAGAGAAGAGATAGGCGGTGCTGTGTTTTAATATCATCTAGATAACAGAAAGTGGTAATTTATTCTCCAGCAAACAGATAATGCAGTTGAAGAAATTTTAATATTGACGATTAAAATCTTATTCAGTATATTTCACACAATTTTAATGATGAGGGGTATGTATGCCAACGGTTAATCAGTTGATAAGGTTTGGGAGAAAAAAGGTCGTTAAAAAAACAAGTTCCCCCGCTCTTAAAGGGTGTCCGCAGAAAAGAGGGGTTTGTACGAGGGTAATGACTTTTACACCGAAAAAGCCTAACTCTGCTTTGAGAAAGGTTGCCAGGGTTCGTTTAACAAATGGAATAGAAGTTACAGCATACATACCGGGTATCGGGCATAATTTGCAGGAACATTCGGTTGTTTTAATTAGAGGAGGCAGGGTTAAAGACCTCCCCGGTGTTAGATACCATATAATCAGAGGTGCGCTTGATACGCTCGGTGTTGAAAATAGAAAGAAAGCAAGGTCTAAATACGGGGTTAAAAAGCCCAAGGCATAGTTTTTAATTATTTTGTTGTTTTTTCTAAAAAGTTTTTATATCTTATCACAGAGATTTCGATAAAATTGTTATTGCGTTTATTATTTGTATCTATTTGTTTGGATTATCGGACAAGTGATCTTTGGTGATTCGAGAGTATGGCTAATATTTAAGCTGAATACTCTATGAACTAAATTGATTTGCTGATAATAGCAAAACAGATTAATATTTAACTTTTTAATGAAAGCCCTTCGCTGTTTTAATTAATTATTTTCTTTATAATTTAGCATTTCATGTTGATTCAGAGGCTTTCGACTGTTTTACTGAAGTTGTGCAATAAAAAAGATTAATCTAGAAAATATCAAAAGTTAAATCATAGATAAAAGTTAGCAAAAACTGAAATTAAAACCAGTTTTTAGCTCAAGGCGAAACCACCAGTTGTTACTGGATAGGTCCCTTGTGTGGGGGGCCGGTTTCTGTGCAAACCGGCTAATTTTTTTGTATGAGGTGGAAAAGTGCCTAGAAGACATTATACGAAGAAAAACTTTTTAGTACCGGATCCAAAGTATAATTCTCTGCTTGTGTCAAAGTTTATTAACAATCTGATGAAATGCGGCAAGAAGAGCCTTGCACAGAGAATACTTTACGGTGCTTTTGATCTGATTGAGGAGCGGTTAAAAAAGCCTCCGCTGGAGGTCTTTAACAAGGCTGTTGAAAATGTAAAGCCGGAGCTCGAGGTTAAGTCAAGAAGGGTAGGCGGGGCGACATACCAGGTCCCTGTTGAAGTAAGACCCGAGAGGAAGGTAGCTCTTGCAATCAGATGGATTATTACCTATGCAAGGG
>JALXDB010000300.1 GCA_026990615.1 Spirochaetota bacterium | reverse complement strand
TAATAAAAACCTATTGATTTATAATTGGATTTAATTTAAATTAATAATCGAATATAGAACCAATTTGTTCGAAATTTATCAGCTTTCGGGTGATATTAAATCGCCGCATAAGCATTAAAAAAGGAAATATAAAAGAATAAAGACAAAAATGAAAATGAAAGAAAAGGGTAGAAAAGATAACAGAGAGGATATCAGGGACAGGAATAAAAAGAGGGAGAAAATCATAGAAACTGCCACGAAAATTTTCTCGAAGTTTGGAATAAAAAAATCGACCATGGATGAAATCGCAAAAAAGATTCGCATGGGAAAGTCAACTATCTACCACTACTTCAAAAGCAAAGAAGACATCTTTCTGGCGGTTGCCAAGAGAGAATCTGATATATTGAAGAAATCGCTTCTTGAAGCGATAAAAAATGTTGATTCTCCTCAGGAAAAGTTCAGAGCATACGCAAAAACAAGAATGAAGTATCTAAAAGAGTTGAGAAACTACTATGCAACTCTCACCGATGAGTATCTTTCCATGTACTCATTTACCGAGGAGATGAGAAAGGATTTCAGAAACTTTGAGTTTAATATTCTAAAATCAATATTCATTGAGGGTAATCAAAAGGGAGTTTTTGATATAAAAAATCCTGATATCATCGCAGAGACAATAATTATTGTTTTTAAGGGATTTGAATACCAATTCATAACCCATGAAACGAATCTCGAAGTTGAAAACAACTTTGATGTTCTGATAGAAATATTCTTTAATGGCATAATGAAAAAATAATTTTTTTATCTATTTTTCGAACACAGAACTATTATGGTCGAAAAGGACAGAAGGTATGTTTGAAAACTATCCAGAGCGAGTACTTAAATTTAGAAAAATAATCGTCGTTTTTGTAATTATAGCCACAGTGGTGCTGGGTTTTGGCATTAAGTTTTTAAAAATCAACAGTGACATCACCTCGTACCTGAAACCGGACGACCCGGTAATGGTTCTCTTTAATAGAATCGGTAAGGAGTACGGTGGCAATCTGATGGTTCTTGTCGCCATTAAAACAGACGATGTTTTCACCTATCCTATCCTTAAACTTTTAAAGGATCTGGATGACAGATATCAGAGAATTAGGGAAGTTGAATCAACAACAAGCCTCGTAAATATGATAGATATCAGAGACTCCGGTTTTGGAATTGAAGTAGGCAAATTAATAGACAAAGAAAATATTCCAAAGGATCCTGACGAACTTAAAAAACTTAGGGATTATGTACTCTCAAAAGACCTCTACAGAGGGAAAATTGTATCTAAAGACGGTGGCACCACCTTAATCATATGCAGACTTTCACAGGACTCAAACAAGGTTGAAGTTGCAAAAAAGATTAAAGAGGTAAGTGAAGATATTAGAGGGAATTATAAAATCCATTATAAAATCTATTACAGCGGATATCCTGTAGAAATGGAGGAGATGAACGGATACCTCCTTACAGATCTGAGAGTGCTTATCCCCATTGTTATTGTTGTTATTATAGCAGTGCTCT
>JALXDB010000299.1 GCA_026990615.1 Spirochaetota bacterium | reverse complement strand
GGATAACACTATCTCTTTCCTCTTTACTCCCCTAATTGATCCCGATAAAAACTCAACATTAACATTAAGATTCCTGAAGTAGTTTTTTACATTGTTGAAATGCTGACGAGCCAAAATCTCAGTTGGCGCCATAAGAGCAACCTGTTCACCCCTCTCAATTACATCAAGAGCAGCTATCAGAGAAACAACTGTTTTTCCACTTCCGACATCACCCTGAACAAGCCTGTTCATGGGAGTTTCGGAGTTCAAATCTCTTTCTATCTCATCAATTACCCTCTTCTGTGCACCTGTAAGTTCAAAATCTATATTCTCTAAAAATTTCCTCTTTAGTATTCCCCTTATAGGCTTTCTGACCTTCTTTATCTCTCTGTTTTTATTTCGTGCCAGCGCAACAATCAACTGATACTTAAAAAACTCCTCGTATGAAAGACCTTCTTTTGCACGTCTCAGCGAAACCATATCATCAGGAAAATGAATTTGTTGAACAAGCTTTCCCCTGTCCCAGATTTTATATCCCTTTTTAATGGTAGGAGGGATATCCTCATGAAGATGATCCTGAAAGAGCATCAATGCATATTTTATCAGTTTCCTCAAGCTATTCTGGCTTAAGCCTTCGGTCAATCTGTAAATCGGAAGTATAGAGAGATTTGCATTTCCATCGTCAATTTCATAGCTAAAACTGGAAAACAGTGGATATCTACCCTTTAAATAGTACTTTCCGGTAAGAAAAAACACTGTACCAGGGACAAGTACATCTCTTAGATAGCCTCTATTGAAACAGTATAAAAATGCATAATCTCTACCATCCGTCACCTTTATCTTAGGATGATTTTTCCCCCTGAACCTCACCGTACCCTGCTCCAGCACCTTCAACCTGAAGGTTGCTTTTTCTCCTTCAGGCACTTCTGCAAGGCTCTTAATGTTTCTTCTATCCTCGTAATCACGCGGAAAATAAAAGATGAGGTCCTCTACAGTACTTATCCCCAGCCTGCCCAGTTTTTCCGCTGTGGATGGGCCCACTCCTTTAAGATATTTAACATCACTTTTTAGAGTTAGACTCATATCTGCTGTAAACCTTCTGCATTTTCCTTTTAAGGTCCTCGATCATACCCCTGACAGCCGATCTTTCGTCTCCATACTTCTCCAAATAATCCTCAAACTTAACGGGGTCTAAAATTTCCACATACACATCAACAGGCCTGATTTTCAACGGTGAAACAAAAATTTTATCGGTATTGTACATTACTACGGGAAGAATTGGAATATTGGTCTCTTTTGCTATTAAAAAAGCCCCTCTTTTAAAGGTTCCCAGTTCTTCTTTTCTAGTTCTGGTTCCTTCCGGGAATATCCAAACAGATTTGTTCTGCTCGAGAGCCTTTTTGACATTTTCAAGACTCCTAACAGCCGAGAACGATTTTTCCCTTTCAACAGGAATGTAGCCGCATATTTTCATCCCATAGCCTATAAGAGGAAGTTTAAAAAGGGATTTTTTAGCAAGCCACCTGAATTGAAGTGGTATAG
>JALXDB010000298.1 GCA_026990615.1 Spirochaetota bacterium | reverse complement strand
GATTCTTCTTTTTCTATCTATTCTTATGTAGAGAAGTTCTTTTTTATTTTCCAGCTCGAACTCAAGCCACGAACCCCTATCCGGGATGATTCGTGCCGTATGCATCTGTTCCTTTTCCTCATAGCCAAAGACAACACCTGGAGACCTGTGAATCTGGCTTACAACAACCCTTTCGGCACCGTTAATAATAAAGGTGCCTCTATCAGTCATCATCGGGATATCGCCCATATAAAGAACTTTTCTTCTAATCTCTCCTGTTTCTGTGAATATTAGGTCCACCGTAACTTTAAGGGGAAGTGCATAGGTCTGTCCCTTCTCTTTGCACTCCTGCTCGGTATATTTTGGAGGATCGAAGGTATAACCCCCGTACTGCAAAACCATATCTCCGTTGGGGGATTCTATCGGAAATGTTGACTCAAAGACTGCCTGAAGCCCCTGATTCTTTAAAGGCTCACCTCTCTCGAGCCTCTCTTTTTGGAGAAATTCTTCATAGGATCTAAGCTGTATCTCAATTAAATTAGGGATTTCAAGTAGCTCTTTTGTTGGTTTTCCGACATGTATACGTTTTCTTTTTACCTTCATAAAATACCTCTCTTAAGTGTAACTATTTTATATTTTTGGGAGGCTAAATTTGGCGATTTTTCAAACATAATTATCAAAAGATGTGCCTTCTAACTTAAAATATAAAGATGTTTTAGCTCACCGGAAACGCACATTTAAACAGTAATTTAAATATAATAATATTTTTATAAAACATATAAATAAATTCACACAAAGGTTTCCCTTTGTGTGAATTTACGTTTTATCTTAGTTGGCCTGATTATTCGGATAAGATTATTTCAACTCTACTGTTGCACCGGCTGCTTCAAGCTTGGCTTTTATTTCCTCGGCTGTTTTCTTATCTACATTCTCCACTACAGGTTTTGACATACTTTCAACAAGTTCCTTAGCCTCTTTCAAGCCGAGATTTGTTACAGCACGGACTTCCTTTATAACCTGTATCTTCTTATCTCCGATAGCAGTAATGTAAACAGAAAACTCTGTCTTCTCCTCCTGCTGTCCACCTTCAGCACCTGCGGCCTGAGGTGCCCCCGCTGCTGCAACTACTGCAGGAGCCTGAGCACTGACTCCAAACTTTTCTTCAAGGGCCTTTACAAGTTCCGCGAGTTCAAGCACCGTCATATTTTCGATAGCACTTATCAGGTCTTCCTTTGTCAATTTCTCATTTGCCATATTATCTTCTCCTTCCATTTATTTTACAGAAACAGATGCAGGCAAATACTTTGAAGACATCTGCTCCTGAATTATTTACTAAATACAATCAAGCGGCTATAATTAAGCAGCTTCTTTTTGCTTTTTCTCCTCTATTGCCTTTAACGTTCGTACAAACTTCGATAACACTCCCGCAAGCGTAAATACCAATCCCGAAATTGGAGCGTTAAAAAGCCCAACGGCCTGTGCAATAAGCACATCCCGGGATGGCAGTTTCGATATGTTCAGCAGATCCTCTTCAGAGTAAATATTT
>JALXDB010000297.1:499-5552 GCA_026990615.1 Spirochaetota bacterium | reverse complement strand
GTTCTAATAACTACACTCTTTCTAAAAACACTGGTTTTCCAGCAAACTCAAAATACAGATGTCAAAGCATTATAAATAAAAATTTCCTGGAACTTCAAATACAATAAAAATTCAAATACAAATCTTTTTAAACTATTTAATTAAATTTTACGGCAATATAATGATTCTTTTAATCCTTTAATCCTCTTTACCCGGACAATTCATATATTTTAACTGAGTGAAATTTGTTTTTATAAGTACCGAGTAATAAATTACAAGCCGTTTTTTATTGTATTGAGAACATAACACTATTGGTTTTTTGAATTACAATTGAAAACTTTACATTGGTCACAACAATTATTTTAGCAACTATTTTAACAACCCGGGCAGATACATCGTAACGGGCGGCCAGAATGAAATAATCAACAGATCGACAATAGTAATTGCTAAAAATGGGAGTATTGCCCTGCTGACCTGCGAAATACTATTTCTTGATATCCCCGAAGATACTATCAAACATATACCAAGAGGTGGGGTTAGCATGCCAATAGCAAGATTAACCACAACAATAACCCCCATATGTATTGGATCAATCCCTATTTGAGGTAGCATGGGTATAATAATCGGAACAAGAAGTATCAAAGAAACAGTTGTTTCCATAAATGTACCGGCAATTAAAAGCATCAGGTTTATCAGTAGAATCAGAACAATTCTGTTATTGGTGAGAGAAATTAGATGCTGTCCAACAATCTGGGGTATATTCTGCATTGTTAAAATCCAGCCGAAGATAGACGCCGTTGAAATTATAAAGAGAATAACGGAGGCAAGCACTGAAGAATCCAGCAGGATTTTTGGAATTCTTTTAAATGTTAACTCTTTATAGATAAACTTTCCCACAATAAAACCATATATAACAGCAATTGCAGCAGCCTCTGTTGCAGTAAAAATACCCCCTAATATGCCTCCAAGAATTATAATAGGTGCACCCAGCGCCCATGCAGCCCTTTTAAAGGTAATAAATACATTTTTTAGATTGAATTTTACATTGCTGCCATACCCGTACTTTTTAGAAATGATAACTGCTACAAGAATCAGAGACAAACCCATTAGAATACCGGGTATTATCCCCCCGGCAAACAGTTTTGATATAGACGTTCCAGTGATAAAGCCATAAATAATCATTGGAATGCTTGGCGGTATTATTACACCTATCGATCCGCCGGATGCCTGTACTGCAGCGGAGAAATCATTTTTATAACCTTTTGATATCATTGACGGTATCAACAATCCTCCAACAGCTGCAGTATCTGCTGCTGCCGATCCCGAGATTCCTGCAAAAAACATACTCGCCACGATAGCCACAGCTGCAAGTCCACCGGGCAGCCAACCAACAAGAGAATCGGCAAAATCAACTATTCTTTTTGAAAGCCCACCAACATCCATCAAAGCTCCTGCCAGCATAAAAAGGGGAACCGCCATAAGTGGAAAAGAATCAACTGCATTCACCATCCTCTGTGTAACCATCAGCAGGGGGAAATTCCCGGATACAATAAAGGCAATTATAGACGAACCCGCAATGGCAACCGATAAAGGTACATTAATCAAAAATAAAACTATGAGTGCTACCAGCAATACAGTTGTCATTTTTCCATAATCCTGATTTTATAGATATCATTGATTAAAAAATTGGTTGAATGACTCAGTATAAGAAAACCTCCAAAGGCTATGGAAGAATAGGGCAAACTCATAGGTAAAAACAGAGCTGGGGACAACTGAAATCTTACAAAAATAGATAGCTTAATCCCATAAATCAACATAACGGCTGAAAGTAATAGAATGAATATCTCAATAATAATATTCAAATAATCTTTGATGGCACCCCTCGCTCTTTCGTATAAAAAATCAATACCTACATGAGCTTTTCTCTTAAAACCAACCGATGCTCCTACAAAGGTTATCCATATTAAAAGGTAGCGTCCCACCTCTTCTGACCAGTATATAGAATGGTTAAACACGTATCTGAAAACAACCTGAACAAATATGAGGATTGAAATAGTACCAACAAGTACAATAAGAAGATACTCTGCTATTCTGTTTAAAATATCACTTAATCTTTGAACAAAATGAATAAAAGCTTTCATTGGTCAGAACCCGGAATAAAAATCCGGGACCACATACAGTGATGTTGAATGTGGCCCCATTTTAATCAATAGATTATTTTCACATTACTTTTCATCTTACCGCTCTTAACAGTCTCTCAACAAAATCTCTGCCGATCGTTCTCTTTGCATCTTCGTAAATCGGAGTAACCTTATTCCTGAAACTCTGGATGTCCGGATGTTCATCAACAATCATACCATGCGCTTTAATGTTCGCCATATATTTTGCATTGTTGTCCCTGTTAACCTTTCTCTGATAAACCGCAGCGTCGTGCATGCTTTTTATAAACAACTCCTGGTCTGCCTTGCTGAGTTTCTTAAACTTTCTTAGATTCATCATATCTACATGTGAAGAGTAAACATGCCTTGTCATTGTCATATACTTCTGAACTTCATAGAGCTTGTATTTATCAATTACCCACAGAGGGTTTTCCTGCCCATCAATTGTACCCTGTTGAAGCTCGGTATAGATAGGCCAGGGCATGGGTGTTGGATTGGCACCAAGAAGTCTCCAGAGTTTAACATGCATGGGGGCTTCCATCGTTCTAATTTTAAGCCCCTTAACATCATCCACTGTATGAACGGGCCTGACATTATTTGTAAGGTTTCTGAACCCATTCTCACTGAAGGCAAGTCCTTTAATACCGGCAGCGGCAAGGGAATCCAGAATCTCCTGTCCGATAGGCCCGTCCAGGATTCTGTCGGCTTCTTCATTGCTTTTAAAAATAAATGGAAGCGCTATTGCATTTGCCTTCTTGCTAATATTACCAACAGGTCCCGTTGTAATAATAGCAATATCTACGGTTCCCATCTGAACCTGCTGAATAATACTGCTCTCACTTCCAAGAGATGCACTGTGCTTTATTTCAAACTTGTATCTGCCTCCGGATCTCTCTTCTACAAGCTCTTTAAACTTTTCAGCGCAGATATACTGAGCAGAACCGGGGATGGTAACAATCCCGATGATCATTTTTCTAGCTGCGAAAACAGGAAAAGCCAGTGCTACAACTAAAACAAGAACAAAGATAAAATAAATGTAACGCTTCATTTAACTCCCCCTTAATTAATAAAATATTTTCAAAATATGAATGAAGAGATTACATTAAAACTGTAATCATGTCAATAATATTTTTATTTTAAATTTTTGATCTACTGTAAGTCCTTCAACAGATTCAAAAGTTTCTTATACTCTTCCTCAGGTAAGGAGTAGCTGTGCTTCTCTTCCGGGAATTTTCTTTCCTCTACATCTCTTTTAAACTCTTTTAAGGCATCAAGAATAATCCTGTTTAAATTCGCATACTGCTTTACAAACTTTGGTACAAATGCATCAAACATTCCCAGAACATCATGAACTACAAGGACCTGTCCATCACAGTAAGGACCTGCTCCTATTCCCAGAGTTGGAACACTGCTTCTCTCTGTAATAATTTTACTCACCTGGGGAGGGATTGCTTCGAGCAAAATAGCAAAGGCCCCGGCCTCTTCAAGCTCTTTAGCATCTTTAATTATTTTAAGGGCACTTTCTGCCGTTTTACCCTGCGCTTTGAAACCACCAAGTAAAGAGGCTGACTGGGGAGTTAACCCTATATGGGCCATAACAGGTATACCGGCTTTTACGATGGCCTCAACCCTGTCTATTACATCAATTCCACCTTCAAGTTTAATGGCATCACATCCGGCCTCTTTCATGAATCTACCGGCATTCCTTATTGCCTCTTCAATACTCACCTGATATGACATAAAGGGCATATCACCTACCAGAAAACAGTTCGGAGCTCCCCTTCTTACTGCCTTCGTATGTTCGATCAGAATGTCCATCGTAACAGGTAGCGTATTTTCATACCCGAATACAGTCATTCCTATAGAATCACCTACAAGAATAATATCAATTTCAGCCTTTTCTTCAAGCAAAGCCATTGGGTAATCATACGCAGTAAGAAAAGTTATTGGGATTCCTTTCTTCTTTTTTTCAATTAAAGCAGGAATTGTAACCTTTTTCATACCTTCTCCTTATTGGTTGATATAAAAACAACGTGTAATTTTCATTTATTTCCACCGCAATAATAACCTTACCGGCCAGAAATCTCAAAAAGCGGTAGTCTCCATGTATAAAATCTCAAATTGTGTATTAAATATATTCTTCGAACAGAATAATTTAAACAATACAATAATTACCAAATGTTTCTATAGAACCAAAAATAGAGTTGCCTTTCAGAGACCAAGCTTGTTTATCTACTGATAGATAAATCAGACGTCTCCTCTATTGTTTTTATCATATAGGTAACAGCCCTGTTAACGGGAGTATCTATTCCAAGCTTTCTCCCCTCTTCAGCGACAGCACCATTTAAGAAATCAATCTCTGTTTTTTTCTTTTTGAGAATATCCTGAAACATCGAATTGATATTCTCGGATGTTTTTTCGGCTATCTTAAAAATCTCAGAAAGTATATCCTTATAAATCAATCTTATTCCTTTTTTTTCTACTATTTGCAATGCCTCATCTACTATCATTTTCATAAGATTTTTAGAATGCTCATGCCTTACCAGCTCCCCATTCTTAACCCCTATAATTGTTGCCGGTGCATTTATTGCAAGATTCACCAGCAATTTGGTCCAGATCAACCCCTCTACATTATCTGTAAACATGGTCTTTATATTTGCCCTGTTGAAAATTGAAATAATTTGATCCACTCTTTCAGTTCTGCTTCCATCAAGTTCTCCAATAAAAACATCACCGTGTCCGGTATGTTTTACCACACCCGGCGAAACGAGTGTTGCCCCCTGTGCAGTAGTTCCTGCAATTACCCTGTCACTCCCCAGAACATTTTTCAGTATATCAACATTTCCAAGACCGTTCTGTAGTGTAAGAACCACAGTGTCCTCTTTAAGTATTTTTTTTGCCTCGAGTGCTGCCTG
>JALXDB010000297.1:0-489 GCA_026990615.1 Spirochaetota bacterium | reverse complement strand
CTTCTGATTTTCTCTATATGCTCTTTCCAGATGTCGTCGAGATAAACTTTCTCACCTGACTCTCTTAACAATCCGCCAATCAGAGAACCCATGGCACCTGAGCCTATCACCGCTATTTTCACTGCATCCCTCCGTTTATAAACTAAAAATTCAAAGGCCAAAATCCGAACCGCTGTGAATATCTAATAAACAGCCCCATTTAAATCATATCCGTGCAAAACTCTGTTAAAATTAAGGTTATAATCAATACATACTCTGTTCATATCCACCTGCCAATATCCACCTACAGCTTATAACCTTATTCTTAATACCGCAATTTTCAAAAATTTGGATAAAAGATAAAGCTATTTAAGCTTTATTTTTTACGTAACTTTCAGGTATTTTATTACAAATTAAGATTTTTGGAAAGAGATATTTTTCGGTATTCGGGCAAAATATCCAAATGTAATAGATTACAAAGACAGTTATTTTTCGGAATCCGCATACAAT
>JALXDB010000296.1 GCA_026990615.1 Spirochaetota bacterium | reverse complement strand
AATTCCCAGATACTTTGCCATATCGAATGTTACGGATGTTGCCAGAACACCTCCGAATCCTATGTATGCTCCTGCAAGGATTCCCAGAATAATTACCGATAGACATGGAGATGTAACCTTTTTAACTCCGACAGATTTTGCCACCGTTTCTGCAATTGTCGGAGGGGACTTATCTTCAGAGTCAGGGACGGGAAATTTAATATTTCTTACAATCTTTTCCGCCTGCTCAAGAGTTTCTTTTCTCTTTTCTATGTTTCTGCTGATGGCATCGTCTACTGCTTTAGATATCTTATCCGGATCGAGTGGTTTTGCTATAAAATCAAGGGCTCCGTTCTGCATAGCTGATTTTATATGATCGGCCGTGTTTGTGTTGCTTATTATGATAACAGCCATATCAGAAGAAAATTTTTTAAGTTCGTTCATGGTGTATTTATTGTTATTTTTGGCAAGTTCCCAATCACATATAACAACATCAAATGACGAGTCCTTCAAGAGCTGTATTCCTTCTTTAGGACTTGTTGTTGTAACCACATCGAATCCTTTCTGTGTAAATGTTTTTCTGCAAAGTTCCAGTACATCATCTTCGTTGTCAATTATAAGCATTTTTTGCGTCATGAGTACCTCCCTATATAGGACAGTTAAATATTGTTAAATATTTGTCATTCTATATATAATAAAAGAATAAAAGTTTGTCAAGATTTTATCAATCTTTTTTAAAATTTATACTTGATTATAAGCATGGCCAGGTGTGGGAAATCCTGCATTTCTTTTTGCATGCAGGATAGATCTATCTATCTGTTTGGTAAAGTTAAAATTATTTCTGCATTTTGCATCTATTTTTATAGAACTGTTGATAAGAGGTAATTATCCATCACTAGATGGGAGCCAAGATGAATTAATATGGCCAGTTATGGTATACTACTAGTACAGGATAAACATCATACTAAAAACTAAAAAATATCTTTTGGAACCTCACATAAATTAACCAAACGAGTTTTAAGGCCTTATCTGAAGGTCTACAAAACCCTCAGGTGGAGGGCCGAAGCCGTAGTGGTTGAGATGGCGTAGTGCAGAGACCCTGTAGCTGTGTACGCCCTCTTTGAGTTCTTCCCATTCTTTCGGTGTGAACTTTGCCCCCGATAAAAACTCTGTAGCAAGGAGCATGGTTTCGTATCTTCCCCTTGTTAAATATTTTTTAAGGTACCTTTTGTTTTTGGTCAGGTAATTGTAGAGCCTGCTATAATCAAAGTGTGTGCTCCTTTCATGAAAGTTCACCCTTTTCCATAGCCTGGATATGTATCTACCCTCAATTTCGCTGTATGGCTGGCGCACTATTATATTCTTTGCGTATAGTTTTTCGGGCTCATATGACGGGGAAATGAATTCAAGCCTGCTTTTGAAATCTATCCCGGCTTCTAAAAAGTAGTTAACAAATTCATACCACTGATCGAGGCCTTCCCTTTTATTGCTCGGCCTGTTCAGTTCGAGCAGTTTTTTGAGGCATCTCTTGTCGCCCCATGCCCAGTCGTAGTAGTATGATTTTCCATCGGAGCCCAATGGCCGTGAGATATGTGCATATGTGTACCTGCCTTCTGAAATGAAGGCATTTTCAAGCTTTTTTGCTATGAAGTGTCTTAAAAACAGTTTAAATCCAATATCTCTGTCATTTTCATTGATAGGTGTGACCTTTCCAACAGGTATTTCCTGCAGGGTATAGATTATTCCATCTATACTTTTAAATCCTGACCTTATTTCAAGTTCAAACTTTGAATTTTCGCTCCTGGATATGAGCTTTGTAAAGCTCTTTTCGGGGGGCAGGGCGGATTTCCTGCTGTTTATTTTCTTTACTTTACATCTCTTCATCTCTTTCATAGATGAAATACCCTGAACACCCATATGCTCGGCTGTTGCAATCCTGAAGTCCCGAATCAATCTTTTCATCTGATGATACTTTTTCCAGTCGCCCGTTCTTCTTCCTCTTTTAAAGTACTCTATAATTAGATTGAGCATCTTTACCCTTTTAGGTCTGAGGAATGTATTCAGATCGTTCCAGTGCTTTGAAATATAACCGGACAGTTTGTTGAAATCGATTGGAAGGCTTTCTGGTCCAAAGTCTATTCTCTTCCAGAGCTTGGTAATGTGGGTGGGATAGGTTTCGAGATACGGTTCCTGAACAATTATGTTCTTTGTGTATCTTCCATCCAGTGCATCGGTTATGTCGTGAAAAATGGATATTCCTGCTTCATAGAAATGTTTGGAGACCACGTTCCACTCATCAATTTCAACGGGTATATTCATATTCAGGTTTTCGTCGTAGTATTCTGAATAGAACCCTTCGTTGCCGTGTACCCACTCGTACATGTAACCACCGAAGTCTGTAGATCCGAGAGGCCTGGGTATGTGGGCGAACTTGTAGTACCCCTTTCTAAAAAAATAGTCATCGAACTTTTTTATTATCACATGCCTTAAAAATACTTCGAATGCTCTTTTTGCTTCGGACGTTTTTAAGCTCAGGTCTCTTTTCATATTCTCCACTTTGGGGAGGTCCTCAAGACCGTATGACAGGGGAACCCTGTATGCTACCACGAAATCCTGTTCTGTTGTTACCATTCCGCCGGGGCCAGGGAAATTATTCCTGAGCTGGATATAGACCTTTGCGCTTCCTCCAATTCCTCCCTGACATATTGTTTCAATTCCCATTGATAAAGGCTCCTGTACAATTTCTGGTGGTTAAACTATCATACTAATATAAATAAGCAAACCAGAGTTTTCTATTATATTGAAAAAAAAAAGAAGTGGACACGGGAAAAATGTTTTTTAAGAAAGTTCTGCCTCTGAAACATCCCGTTTAAGCAGGTGTTTGGCTCTTAATCATTTACAGGGTTAAGCATATTCGGGCCAAACATCTATTTCAATAGAAATGAAATAAACTATCAGGTTTTATTGCTCCGGCCATTCTATTCTTCGGCCTTTTCAACTCTTACAGCACAGACCTTTGTTTCAGGGATTTTAGCCACAGGGTCAATAGCCGGAGATGTCAGCAGATTCGTTCGGGATTCTGAAAAGTGGAATGTCATTGAAATAATCCCCTTCCTTATCTTCTCCGTAACCATGATTTTAGCTTTAACCGTTCCTCTTCGGGATATAACCTTTATCGTATCCCCGTTCTCAAGACCGTATCTTTTGGCATCTTCAGGATTGATGTTAACAAGTTCATGGCCGTGCAGAATGGAAAGCCCGCCTTTTCTGGTCATTGTGCCTGTATGAAAGTGATATAGACTTCTGTCTGTTGTAAGGAGCAGTGGATATGCTGCATCTGGCAGTTCGTAGGGCGGCCTGTAGCTTAGAGGTTTGAATATGCCCTTTTTGCTTGCCGTTTTGAAAATACCATCTTTGTGGAGGTATTTTGTCCCCGGATGATCTTTAGACGGGCAGGGCCACTGCAGGCCGACTTTGTCAATTCTCTCGTATGTTATTCCTCCATATATGGGGGTAAGTTCTGCTATCTCTTCCATAATTTGAGCGGGGGATTCGAAATCAAATCCCTTTGCGCCCATTCGCTTTGCAATTTCGCTTGTTATCTTCCAGTCCGGCATACTTTCGCCAACAGGATTTATTGCTCTTCTAACTCTCTGGACTCTTCGTTCGGTGTTTGTGAATGTCCCGTCCTTTTCAGCAAATGAAGTGGCGGGTAGAACAACATCTGCATACTTTGCAGTATCCGTTAAAAAGATATCCTGAACAACAAAAAATTCGAGTTTTTCTATTGCTTTCATTACATGGGATGCATTTGCTTCGCTTATTACTGGATTTTCTCCAACCTGATAAAGGGCTTTGATCTTCCCATCAAGAACACCGTCGAATATCTCCGTGTGGGTTATTCCCGGTTTGTCGGGCAGGCTGACACCCCATGCCTTTTCAAACTTCCTTCTTGCTTCGGGGTCATCTACCTTTTGATAACCAGGGAAAACATTGGGCAGAGCACCCATATCTCCTGCTCCCTGTACGTTGTTCTGACCCCTCAGGGGGTTGACCCCCGAAGATTCCCTGCCTATGTTCCCTGTCAACAGAGCCAGGTTGCTTGTTGCCAGGACATTGTCAGTTCCGTGGCTATGCTGGGTAATTCCCATTGCATAGAAGATCATGGAAGGTCTGCTTGTAGCGTATATTTCAGCTGCAGCTTTTATTTTATCTATGGGAACTCCTGTTATCTTTTCGACAAACTCGGGATCGAAGTTTTCAAGGGATTTTACAAATTCATCAAAGTTTTCAGTATGTTCATTTACGAAATCTCTGTCCCACCATCCATTTTCATAGATTAGTCTGGCCATTCCCATCATAAGGGCAACATCGCTGCCGGGTATATGCTGCAAAAAGATGTCAGCATACTCGCAGAGCTCTATTTCTTTGGGGTTGGCAACAATCATCTTTGCGCCATTTTTAACAGCCTTTTTCATCTCAAAAGAGATAACGGGATGGGCATAGGTTGTGTTGGTTCCTATGGCGAATATACAGCCGGCGTTTTTTATCTCTCCAATAGAGTTTGTCATAGCACCGCTGCCGAAACTCTGGGCCAATCCTGCAACAGTAGGGGCATGGCAGAGTCTTGCGCAGTGGTCTATATTGTTGGTCTGCATTAGCGCTCTGACAAACTTCTGAATTACATAGTTGTCCTCGTTAGTTGCTTTTGCCGATGAGAGGGCTGCGAAACTGTCCCCCCTGTACTGGTTGAACTTTTCTGCAATGAGGTCAAGAGCTTCATCCCATGATACTTCAAGGAATTCTCCATTTTTCTTTATAAGAGGCTTTGTTAGCCTGTCTTTGTGATTGATGAACTCAAATCCGAAACGCCCCTTAACACACAACTGCCCGTTGTTGACCGGATTCTCCCGGTCGCCCGATATTCCGACAACCTTCTGGGCCCTAACCTCAAGCTCTATTCCACAGCCAACACCGCAGTAAACGCATGTGGATTTAACCTTTTTTGTGGGAACAACGCGATTCTTAACTCTCAATGCACCAACCGGGCATCTGACGACGCACTCGGCACAGGATGCACATTTTGATTCGATGAAAGGTTTGTTCCCGAATGTTGAGACAACGGTGTCAAATCCCCTCTGGGCAAAATCCAGGTTGTTTACCCCGACTATTTCATCGCACGTTCTTACGCATATCCCGCACAGAATGCAGAGGTTCGGGTCATAGGTAAAAAATGGATTTGATTCGTCTACATCATATCTCTTTTCAAACTTTCTAAGTTTTTCTATCTTATCATGGTCAAGGCCTATGAAGTGGGTAACTTTCTGCAGTTCACACTCGGTGCTTTGATCGCAGGTGAGGCAGTCGAACGGATGGTTTGTGAGAAGAAGTTCAAGGGATACCTTTTGAACCTTTTTTGCCTCGGGACTTTCAGTTGATATAACCATACCATCTTCAACAGGAGTATTGCAGGAAGTTACAACGCCCTTTCCCTTTATTTCTACCATACACAGCCTGCATACCCCTGCAGGTGATAGATCAGGATGGTAGCAAAGATGAGGGATATAGATGTCGTTTTCAAGGGCTACCTGAAG
>JALXDB010000295.1 GCA_026990615.1 Spirochaetota bacterium | reverse complement strand
CCATCAAAGTCTGTCTTACAAGACTCCAGATGAGGTATATGATTTTGCCTGTGCAGCATGAAAACAGATGGCGGAGGCGAACATAAAATTAACGAAAAGTTGTACAAAAATCGGGTACCACTTCACTCTTTAAGAATGGAACTACACTGGAGATCAAACCCTATAGGAAAAGTCAGAAAAAATCTGCCTTTTTTCAAAGAATTGGCCTGGAATAAATTCACACAAAAAAGTTGACAGTACCCTTGGAGGGTTTGAGAAATTTATAATATTCCTTCCAACAGATGTTACATATGCAAGAAAGAAATGTAACTATGTCTTTACCTTGCATATAGAAAAACGGTATTTCCCTGAAGGATCTTGCTCAATCTTTCTTGTAAGTTCTACCTCAATGCTTACGCCTGCCCCAAATAACGCCTTAAAATAGCTTATTAAAGATTTCTTAGTATCTTCACAGAAATCTGGGCCCGCAACAATATTTAGGTGAATATCGTTTATATTATCCTGTATTATCTGCATTTGCTTAATACCCTCAATTTTAGTCAGAGTATTTTCAATTAAGGAAACCCCGGCTATCTTTGTACCATCGTGTCTAACGAGAAAATCAGCTGTTCGTCCGACGACTTCATCCATCAGAGGAAGTCCTCTGCCGCATGAACATATCCTATCAGTAGGGATCCCATAATCCTCCACCTGGTATCGCACAAATGGCATGGCTTTGTTCATAAGGTCAGTAACAACTATTTTGCTCTGCTCCCCCGGCCCCGCAGGAGAGCCGTCATCATTAATGAACTCGATAAAAAGATGCTCGATATTCAAATGCATGCCTTCGTGTTTTTCACATTCAGAAGCTATGAGGCTGACCTCCTCGCATCCATATCGGTTAAATACTTTAACGCCGAATACGCTCTCAATTGTTTCCCTCTCATTTTCCAAGAGCATCATAGACGTACCTATTATTCCCTTTGGCCGTATTTCAGTTATGCCAAGCTCCTGAACGTATTGAGATAATAGGTATATCGAATGAGAATGACCAAATAACAAAGTGGGCTTGGCTCTTTTCCACTCTTTTGCAAACCGTAGAACTGCCTCTTCATTCACGTTCATGGTATCCAAGTAAATCACAGGTTCCAGGAGCCACCATCGTACCTTCTTTTTCCAGCTATCCAGCGATGGGGGATTCCCCCATACAGCTCCAACCGGCTCCCCAAGCTCCCATCCTGACCAGTGGTCATGACGGCATGCGCATGCGTTTCTTAACTCGCTACATTCCTCTGTGATAAAAATATCCAATGCTTTGCCTGTTGAGCCACCAGTCTTAAAGTGGAGTAATTTCTTTTTGTCAAATCCATTCGAGATCAAGGCATCAGTATTCTCCCTTACTTCTTCTTTAGTAAGAATCGGCAATTTGCTGATATCTGTTGGATATCGAAGAGAATTTTCGTTAAGTCCTGCATCTAAAAATTTTTTCCTGTAATAACCATTATTTTTCCACAAAAAATTCCACAATTTCTTGAGGCGGGCCCATTGAATCTCCTCC
>JALXDB010000294.1 GCA_026990615.1 Spirochaetota bacterium | reverse complement strand
ATATAAGGGTTATTCTTATAAAACTTGCGGATAAACTGCACAATATGAGAACACTTGAATATCTCGATAAGGAGAGAAGGATAAGAATCGCCAGGGAGACACTTGATATATATGCCCCGCTTGCCGGAAGGCTCGGTATGGCGAGGGTGAAAGCTGAACTTGAAGACCTTTCACTGAAGCACCTTGAACCGGAGTTCTACAGAGATTTAAAACACTATGTAGATCAAAAGAGGGATTCAAGGGAGAGGTATATAGAGAATGTTAAAAAGATCCTTGAGGATGAGTTTAAAAATTACGGTCTGGAAGCTGAAATTTTAGGTCGTGCGAAACATTTTTACAGTATCTATAAGAAGATGAAGGAAAAGGATAGGTCCTTTGATGAAATTTTTGATCTGTACGCTGTGAGAATAATTACCGATTCTGTTAAGGCATGCTACGAAGTTCTTGGTATTGTCCATAAGCTCTGGATGCCGGTGAGGGGGAGGTTTAAAGATTATATAGCCGTTCCAAAACCCAACATGTATCAGTCATTGCATACAACGGTTATTGGCCCTGAAGGCAAGCGCCTGGAAGTACAGATTAGGACAAGGGAGATGAATATAATTGCCGAAGAAGGTATAGCAGCCCACTGGTTTTACAAGGAGTACAACAGAAGCAGTGTTCATAACTTCAAGCGAATAAAAAGGGAGCTTGCCTGGATAAATAGACTAAAAAGCTGGCAGGAGAATCTGGACAATCCTACTGTGTTTATGGAAAAGCTGCAGAAAGAGCTTCTAGTTGACCAGATATACGTATTTACTCCCAAAGGCGATGTTATTGAGCTTCCAATTGGGGCAACGCCCATCGATTTTGCCTATAAGATACATACAGAAGTAGGGCATCACTGCATAGGTGCAAAGGTGAATGGGAAGATTGTGCCTCTTCGGAGACCTTTGAAAAGCTGCGAGGTTGTGCAGATACTGACCTCGAAAAACGCCGCCCCCAGTCTTGAATGGCTTGATATTGTAAAAACATCCCATGCAAGGCACAAAATTAGGGCTTACTTAAGCAGAACTGTACTTAAAAAAGAAGAATCCAGGGAGGAGCAGAAGGTCACTGATAGCCGGAAAACGGAGCAGGATACTGTTAAAAGGGTAAAGAGAAAGAGTGTTGTACCAGAAGAATCGATGAAGTTGAGGGCAGAGGGTGAATCCAATGTCCAGTTAAGACTCGCAAATTGCTGTAACCCCCAGCCCGGAGATGAGATAGTTGGTTATATAACGCGGGGCAGGGGAATATCGGTTCACAGAGTTGATTGCAGAAATCTAAAATCAATAAAAGATTTTGAAAACAGAAGGATAGTTGTTGAATGGGAGGATGGAAGAAAGAAACTCTATAATTTTTCCATAGATGCAAGGGATCGTTCTGGACTGCTTATGGATATTACAACAGCCATCGCCGGTGCGAACGCCAATATACTGGAAATGCAGCTTAAGGTAAACAAGAAATCCATTGCACAGATGCGGTTTAATATAAAGATATCAGATGAGGAACAGCTG
>JALXDB010000293.1 GCA_026990615.1 Spirochaetota bacterium | reverse complement strand
TTTTGGTACTTATAAACCGATTATCGGAATGGTACATCTACTGCCCCTTCCGGGTTCTCCCTTCTATTCGGGGGATTTCAAGAAGATCCTTGATAGAGCAGTTAGAGAAGCAAAAATTCTTGAAGATGCAGGCGTTGACGGCCTGCAGGTTGAAAACATGTGGGATCATCCATATTTGAGAGATAAGGAAATTGGCCATGAAACTACAGCCGCCCTATCTGTTGCTGCATTTAAAGTGATAGAGAGTGTCAATATACCCGTGGGAGTGAATTGTCATCTCAACGGTAATATCCAGGCAATTGCTGCTGCTGTTGCATCGGGAGCAAGATGGATAAGAGCCTTCGAGCTCGCAAATGCCTATATCTCCAATGCGGGTATAATAGAGGGGTCCGCTCCTCATTTGATGAGGTACAGAAGAATGATAGGAGCCGATAACATAAAAATTTTGGGTGATGTCCTGGTTAAGCATGGAAGCCATTTTATCACTTCTGACAGGGGTATTGGGGAGCAGGCTCACGATATAGAAACGGTCAAAGGGGATGCTGTAATTGTTACTGGAGGGGCGACGGGTCAGAAGCCCTCTGTAGAAGATATAAAAGAAGTTAGGGATTCTGTATCGATACCCGTTTTTGTGGGCAGCGGGTTAACTTCAGAAAACATAAAAGAGTTTATACAGGTCATTGATGGTGCAATTGTTGGTAGTGAATTTAAGGAGGATGGGGTGTGGCAGAATCCTGTATCTTTTGAAAGGGCAAAGAAGTTCATGGATATTGTAAGATCTTTAAGGTAGATACTTGCAGTAATTATAAGGAGGTAGCAGAAATGAAAAAAGGAGGAATTTTAAATACCGAGTTGTTGAGAGTTGTTTCTGATATGGGACATGGAAATATGCTTTACATTGTTGACAGAGGATTCCCTTTTCCTGTCCATGACCTGACGAAAAAGATCGATCTCGCCGTTGGCTATAATATTCCGAGGTTTATCGATGTTGTTAAGGTGGTGCTGGAGGACCTCGAAATTGAATCCGCGATAATAGCGGAGGAAACTGAAAAGATAAGTCCGCACATATACAGAGAGCTCATGGAAATCTTTGATAAAGTTAAAAATAAGGGCAATCCAATAAAGATAGAAAAAATCCCCCATGAGGAGTTCAAGCATATTGGCTTGAGAGGCGCTCAGGAGGGAAAGGAGGTAAAGGCAATTGTTAGAACGGGGGAGTTTACACCCTATTCGAATGTAGTCCTTGTCTCAGGTGTGCCCTTTTAAATTTATGAGATTTGTATCTGCTAAAAAAAGCAGATTTATCATCTGTATGGGTGCAAATCGAAATCAGATTGTAAATCTGGCTGTGTAGTTTATTAATGAATAGGAGTATATAATGAGCGGTCCTTATTTTTTAACATTTGATTTTGGAACAGAGTCGGTGCGAGGGGGCATATTTGATGCTGAAGGTAATCTTTTATTAACAGAGGCAAAAAGCTACAGAACATATTTTCCGAATCCTGGATGGGCAGAACAGGACCCGGATGAATGGTGGGAGTCATTTAAATACGTTGCGAATAAACTGGTATCTACTTTCAAGGGAGATAAAAAAGAGATAAGGGCTATAACGGTTGATACAACCTCATGTACTGTTATAGCCATGGATGAGAACTTCAATCATCTGCGAAGAGCCATTATATGGATGGACGTAAGGTCCTTCAGGCAGGCAGAAAGGATCGCTTCGGTTAAAAGCGATGCTCTTAAGTACAACGGATATGCAAATGTCTCTGCCGAGTGGATGCCATGCAAGGCTCTCTGGATAAAGGAGAATGAACCTGAAGTATATAATCGTGCTAAATACATATGCGAGTTTCAGGATTGGGTAAACTATAAATTAACAGGCAGGTATGCAGGCAGCATAAACAATGTAACTATCAGATGGTATTACAACAGTGAGGGTAGCGGATGGCCTCTTGAGTTCTACAGGGAGATCGGGCTTGAAGAAGTGGTTGATAAGTTTCCGGCCGATATACTGAAGCTGGGCGAGAAGGTTGGGAATCTGGAAGATTCACTGGCCGAAGAGATAGGACTTTCTAAAGATGTCGAAGTTTTTCAGGGAGGAGCGGATGCCTATATTGGAATGATTGGATTAAACGTGGTTAAGCCCGGAAGGCTGGCCTTCATTACCGGGTCATCCCACCTGTTGCTGGGGCTGACCGACAGGGATTTTCACAAAAAGGGTATATTTGGTACATTTCCGGATGCAGTAATTCCTGGCCTATACGTGGTGGAAGGCGGTCAGATCTCCACCGGTTCTATAATGAAATGGTACAAGGACAATTTTATAAACTGTTCTATTGAGACTGAGGCGAAGAAGAAGGGTCTTTCAATTTACGATTATATGTCATCTATCGCAAAAGATCTCCCCCCCGGTTCAGAAGGATTAATTCTGCTTGACTACTGGCAGGGAAACAGAACGCCGTTGACAGACCCGCAGGCCCGCGGTGTTATATGGGGCCTGTCTCTAAAACATACACCATTTCATATATACCGTGCGATTATGGAAGGTGTGGCCTACGGAACTGAACATATAAGGCGTTATTTTAGAGATGCGGGATTCGAAGCCTCTGAGGTTTATGCATGTGGAGGAGCAACTCAGAGTGACCTCTGGATGCAGATACACAGCGATGTTCTCGGACTTCCTATTTACATAACTGAGGAGGCGAATGCACCTCTGCTCGGGGATGCTATTCTCGCGGCTTTCGGTGCAGGTCAATATAAATCCATTGAGGAAGCAGCCAGCAGCATGGTTAGAATAAAGAAAAAGATAGAGCCTGATTTAAAGAACACAGATAGATATTCGTACTTTGTTGATAAGTACATAGATACTTATCCGGCGCTTAAAGATATGATGCATGATATGATAAGGAATCTATAAGAAAAAATTTATGGAGGTTAAAGTATGGGCAAGTTTAAATATTCAGCAGGGCTATGGGCTTTAGGTGGTGCAGCTGACAGGTTTCTTCCATCGGGTTACAGTGAAAAAAAGGTAACCCTTAAGGATGTGGTTGAAATAGCCGGTAGTGTTGACGGGCTTGATGGTGCGGAGATAATATCCTCTCAGCTTGATGGTATCGATCTAAAGGATTTTAAAGGATGGCTTGAGGATAACGGTTTAACCCTGACAAGTATCCTGGCCAATACCTTTGGAGATAAAAAGTTTAAACTCGGATCGATAACTCACACGGATAAAAAAATAAGGCAGGATGCCATGGACATATGCAAAAAGTCTGTTGATCTTGCTGCAGAGCTTCAATGTCCTACGGTTAATTTATGGCTCGGTAGTGATGGGTTTGATTATTCGTTTCAGATTGATTATGATCGACACTGGAAGGTCTTAAAGGAGTCCATTTCCGAAATCGCATCCTACAACAGAGATATGAAGATATGTATTGAATACAAGCTCAAAGAGCCGAGAAAGTATATGACCGTTGCTACTGTGGGTAAGGCTTTATATCTGGCCAGAGAATGCGGTGACAATGTTGGGGTCGTGATCGATTTTGGCCATTCTTTGATGGCAAAGGAAAAGCCTGCAGAATCTGCTGTAATTCTACTTATGCACAATAAACTGTACAATGTTCACATCAATGATGCATATGGAGACTGGGATGATGACCTGATTGCGGTCAGTGTTCATCTCCAGGAAACTCTCGAGTTTCTGTACTACCTTGAAAAGTTCGGATATGATGGTTGGATAGGTCTTGACATATTCCCCTTCAGAATGGACGGAAGAACCGCTGCCGATCTATGCATTAGAAACCTGAGAAGTGTCGAAGAGATTCTTGACAGAATCGATAAAAAGGCTCTTGATGAAGCTATGAACTCCCTCGATGCAGGCAATTCCCAGGCTGTTATCAGGGATGCAATATTTGGTAAGTAGCCGGATGTGGATTTATGCATAAGATTAACATCGATGAAATACCGGAGAAAAGTATTAATAGGGTGTACATGAGAGGGGTATCGGTGAGGTATTTAATTGTTGAGGAGTTCGGTGCCCCTAATTTTGAAATGAGGTACTTCGAGTTGCAAAAAGGAGGGAAGACTTCTTTAGATAGACATGGATATGAACATGAGGTTTTTATATTAAAAGGAAGAGGGAAGTTGTTGCTTAATGGCAAAGAGTATGACCTTCGTCCAAATGATGCTGTTCTAATTGAACCGTGGGAAGAGCATCAATTTATTCAGATTGGTGAGCAGCCGTTTGGGTTTCTTTGCGTTGTTCCAAATGGAGTGAGCAAAAGCAAGCATCAGGTGCCACTGGATTATGGTCGAAAATAACGCGTAGCCTTTAATAAGTAGTCATTAATACTCGATTTTTACTTTAGTCGACAAAAGTAAGGTGTTAAAAAATTCTTTAATAAGGAGAGGAAGATGCATAAATACGGCCTTGAGCTTTTGCTGTATACCGATAATTTTACTACTAAAGATATTGGTTTGATCAAGCATGCAAAAGATCTCGGGTTTGATGGAGTTGAAATTTTAATTAATGATCCGGATAATTTCCCTGTTGAAGAAACCAAAAAAGCGCTCCAGGAAAATGGAATGGGAATAAACTTTGCGGTAGTTCTTGGTGAAGATACAAACAGTATTTCTCCTGATGAGTCTGTGAGAAAGAACGCCCTTGCATTTATGAAAAAGTGCATAGATGTGGCCTACGGAGTTACCGGTGGAGGCTGCGGCATTGGCGGGGTAAATTATGTTGCCTGGGGATACTTTACGGGTACGGCAAGGACCGACCAGGAATGGCAATGGGCTGTTGATTACTATAGAGAAGCTGCAAAGTATGCTGGGGATAAAGATATAATGCTGGCTATCGAACCCGTAAACAGGTTCGAAACATTTTTTATAAATGTTGCTTCCGATGCAGTTCAATTTTGCAAAGATGTCGGTGAGCCCAATGTGAAGGTTCATCTGGATACTTATCATATGATCAGGGAAGAGAAAGATTTTTACAAAGCTATTGTAGACACGGGAAGTTATCTGGGATATTTCCATGCATGCGAGAATGAAAGAGGAGTTCCAGGGACTGGGCTTGTAAGATGGGAGGATGTGTACAGGGCTTTAAAGGATATAAACTATAATGGATGGATAACCATAGAATCTTTCACTCCCGATATGAAGGAGCTGGCCAGACTAACGGCAATATGGAGGAAGCATGCTCCTAGTGCAGATGACCTAGCTCGGGAGGGGTTAAAGAATCTTAAGGAGATTGATAGAAGAATATTTGGCGGCTAATCGATATTTTCTGTAATTATAGGTCGAAGTGACTGATCAAAACTTTGTACCGGGAGACAGACCAGCTATGATAGTACTGTGTTAATGAAGTTTTTAAAAATAGCTGTTAGTTAAACCAATCTATTAAAAGAGCAAATATTTTACAAGGAGTGGGGAGATTTTAGCAGCCCGGATCGGTATAAAGAAGCTACAAGATGAAACTAAATGAAATATGTGTATTAGCATGAAATTAAAAAGTTTGGATAAAAAACAATATTAAGAATAGCAGAGCTATCTATAGTTGTTGTGAGCACAGTTTTAGCGAAAAAAACATA
>JALXDB010000292.1 GCA_026990615.1 Spirochaetota bacterium | reverse complement strand
GCCTTACACCGGCAAGATACTTTACTTTAAAAGACAAATATACCACTGCTGCAATAAGTAAAATATATACAATGAGTCTCTTATAATCTGTACTTAAAAGTAAAATGCTTATGATAAAAAAGCTTACAACCCCGCCCCTGTCATAGGTCAAAATAAAGCCAAACCCCATTACCAGCAGATAGATAAAGGAGATCCATTCAGCTCCTCTTATCTTCTGGGACCTCAAAAATGCATAGCCTATTCCAGTTAACATCACAAGGGTATCGGGTGTTGTTGCCTTGCCCAGCCAGATAAAAGTGTATCTTCTAAAAACAATACCATGCTTCAAAGAATAGGCTGTAAATTTATAGACCAGCCATCCTACAATAAACAAAGAAATAACAAAACTTACAGGAACTATAACTTTTGCAAAAAAGTCTTTATTAATATCTCCGTCCAGAGAAAATTTCACATAGGAAACAGGTACAAATACCACCAGAAACCATAGAAGGGAAAGAAGTGTGGATTTTAACCTGTCGATTGAAAAAAGAGATGAAATCACACTAAAAAAAACAAATGCAAGAAGTATGTAGAGAAATACCCTGTCGGAAAACAGTTCTCTTCTCTTTTCCCTGAACAAGAGGTCAAATAAAAAGGCCAGCAGTATAACTGCCGCCATGTATCTTCCAAAACCGAGCCATGTCATTACAAAGATCAGAAGCAATACAAAGGATTCATATCCATAGTTTTTAAAATTATCAATAACTCTCCTCAAAATCGGGCTCCTCAGTAATTTTATCAATAATTTTCAGGTGTGATTCGACGGCGATTTTATTTTAATAATCCTTTTCAGAAAACACCTCGGCAGAAAATATATAAATTTCAGTATCCGGATGTTTCCAGCAATCGCCGTAGAGTCCAGCCTTGTAGCACGTATGTTCCAGAAAAGTATCGCGATCCCAGCCCTGCTCTGTTGCTACCTGCGGCAGGAGCAGTCCCTGATTAAATCCTCTTTTAATTATAATACCATGTCTGCCGACTTCAATCTCGTCCACACTGGAAATTTTTTTGAGCGGAGACATAACAGAAATCTCAATGTCAATATCATTGTACTCATCGGGGGAAAGTGGAGGAAACCTCGGGTCCTGAAAGGCGGCAGCAATTGCCATATCTCTGACCGATTCCCAGAGTGGTTTTATCGCCTCTACATAACCTATACAGCCACGCAGCTGACCGAATTTATGCAGAGTAACAAAGGCCCCCCTGGGTTCTTTTAAAACATCGCTGAATGGCTCAAACTCGGGAAGCGGCCTTCCATCCAGCTTTGCCTTTATCGTATCCCTTGCCAGCTTTAAAAGGGCTCTTCTCTCCTCTTTTGTAAGCATCTTATACTCCTTTTGCGGTTATTTGAACTTCTCAAAATTAATGATATTTCTATTTTATTTCTTTGTCAAAAAGAATGATTAAAAGCAAAAGAGTCATAAAATAAAGGCAGACATGCTCATAAAAGAGGGGGTGTAAACTTTAAGGCTGCTGCTAACATATTCAGTACATTGCAGCAGATAGA
>JALXDB010000291.1 GCA_026990615.1 Spirochaetota bacterium | reverse complement strand
GAAGTTCCCGTCAATGCCAAAATATTTGTAAAGTTTTCGCTTTCCATGAACACGGATTCTGTTGAGCAGAACTTTCACTACACATACAACAATATTACATACGATTCAAGCTCCGGGCGATTCGAATGGAATGATGACAATTCAGGGTTCTTTTTTACGCCGGAAACATCATTCCCGGAGGATACACAGATTGGTGTTACGGTTGAAAAATGGGCCAAAGCCAGCAACAACAACTATCTTGAAAGTGATGTCCAGTGGGAGTTTACAACTACATCAAGCTATGACATAACAGCTCCTTCAGTTGTATATTTTGACCCCCAGGCCGGCAGGGTTGTTCCATCTACCACCTCCATTACAATAGAGTTTTCTGAGCCCATGATGAAGCCCACTGTAGAAATTGCCTTTCATCTGGAATCGAACGATGACTACAGGGATTCACAAACCGGAGAATTTGAATGGGATGGAAACAGTGTTACATACTATCCGGATGAGCCACTCAAAAAAAACGAGAAGTACCGTATATACCTCCAGGCCGGAGATCTGGTCCCAACAGACTATGCTGGCAACCCGATATCAAACTTTGTTGAGATTTTTTATATAGATGGAGAAGAGATATTCGTCTCATCATCGAACGGCGATGACAGCAACGAGGGGACAAACCGGTATATACCATTAAAAAGCATATCCGCAGGAATTCAAAGGGCAGAAGAAACAGGTTATCTTACAGTAAATATTGACACTAGTTCATACACAGAAACTGTAAGCATGGATTCAAATGCAAACAACATTCAAATATATGGAGGATGGTCCCCTGATTTTACCTCCATTACAGGAACAACAACCCTGCAAAGCGACTCGGATATTGTTTTTACTATTACTGGTGCCTCGGGTATTACACTGCGCAACCTTTCAATTACAAATAACAGCTACAATTCTGCAAATGAAACTGCAGTATTGAAGGTCTCAAACAGCACGGGTATAGTACTCGACAACATTACAGCCAATGGAACAAACGATGCCACCAATCCATCCCATGCCATCTGGGTGTACAGCTCATCGGTTAGTTTAACAAACTCCACACTTTATGGTGGAAATGCCTCTTCATCAAAAAGCGCCCTCTACATTGTAAACTCTTCGGGCATAGACATCAACAACTGCTCATCCATCGACGGGGGAAGCTACGGAAATCCCCAGTACGGTATATACCTGGATCAGGTTACGGATTGTACAATAGAAGAAAACAATATAATCAGCGGCGGATACTCGAACACCGGGGAAACATACGGGATTTATGTAACAAATAATTCCAACGTGGAAATAACAGGCAACTACAGTATAAACAGCGGAACCTGCTCAGGAGCAAATACCTACGCTATATTTATCGAGGGGAGTTCAAACGCAGAAATAACTGACAATCAGAGGATAGCTGCCGGCAGTACTTCCGGCGCCAACACCTACGGTATATATGTAAAGGATAGCGGGGCAGCAAACATATACAGAAACACCATCATTGGAGGAGAAGAAAGTACAACAAATCAGAACGGCAACTACGGAATATATTTTGAGGGAGCTTCAGATTCAAATGTTATGAACAACTTCATAGTTGGCGGAGGGGCAAATACGGACAGTAACAACAACTGCACGTCCCTTTATATCTTCGATACAAATGTAAAGATACTGAACAATACATTTGATGCAAAAGGCAGAACTGGTTCATCGCAGGACTATTACAATATATATGCAGACACCTCCGGTGTGTGGGACATAAGCCCAATAATCATAAACAATATCTTCCTCGGCGGAGAATCCAGCCACTGTTCAGCAATATACATAAATAAAAATACAAATCCCGAAATCGACTGCGTAATATTTAACAATATTTTTAACGATGATAATGATTCCGACGCTCATCCAAGGATGGAGTTCATGGTTGAAAGTACGGATATTGCAATAGGGGACGTTAATTATTTAAATGGTTCTACAGGGGCGGATGCCTTCAATCCTGACCCTGATGGAAACATAGCATACTCAAACGATTCTGACCTTGCATTCACGGACAGGGACAACTACGATTACCATATAGATGTGGCCAGTTCTAACCCAACTACAATATCAAACATAGCGGATGGAGGATACAACAATTCCACAGGAGATTACAAAAACAGCGTTATCTATACGCCCCAGGATGGAGCTCTCTATGATATTGACGGTACTCAAAGAACAATCGGTCAGATAGACCTCGGGGCCGATGAGTTTCAATAAAATAAAAATCTATCAGCTTTCAGGTTAGAACAGGCCAAGAAACCTCTCTATCTCCTGGCGGGGAGCAGCACCTACAAGCCTGTTAACCTCCTGTCCATTTTTAAACAGTATCAATGTGGGTATGCCCTGAATTCCGTACCTCATGGAAACATCCGGATTCTCATCTGTGTTTATCTTAACGACTTTGATTTTACCCGGGTATCTAACGGCAATCTCTTCAAGCACCGGGCTGACCATTCTGCATGGCCCGCACCAGGGAGCCCAGAAATCCACGACGGTTGGAATGGTTTCCTTCAAAACCTCTTCTTCAAACTGTGAACTATCTATCTCGATTGCCCTGTTGGGTATTACGAGCTGTGCACCGCACTTTCCGCATTTTGGTAGATTTTTAATTTTGGATATATCGACCCTGTTTTTCGCACCGCATTTTTTGCATCTGACAATGGTATAATCTGCCATCAACATCCTCCTTTATGTTTGACAACAAATTTATTAATTTATTTCTTATTCAACAAATATTTTCAATACTTATGTTATAAAATTAATATTACAGGTAATACAAAATGAGCATTGTTAAGTTTGTAAGAAAAGAGAGTTTAAACAGACGGATAGGACTGTGGCACAGTTTAAAAACCTGCCTTCAGTTTGAAAAGTTACTGCTTGCCTTCTCCGTTATCTTTCTCTTAGTTTTACTTTCACCGCTGTGCCTTATTCCCGGTGAGACCGGGGCAAAAAACCCGGACAACGAAAACAGTGAACAGGCAGGGGAAAAAGCAAAGCCCGATATCAGGGTAACCAATATTGTTGCAAGAATTAACCCTCAAACAGAGATAACACTCCCCGCAGGAAGCATCTCGGAACATTTCAAACACAACTTCAGCAACTTCTGGATGATTTTTAACTTTTACTACAACTTTGTTGCAAATGAAATCGGGGGTGACTTAACCTTTGAATATCCCCTTAACAGACTAAATCCATACATCACTTTCAAAGATTACGTGGATTTTGAAAACTTTATCCAGCCACAGTTTGAAAATAACAGACTTACTCTTGTTCCAACAAATAAGTATATTTCCAGAAACAGGGTGGTTGAAATAGGAGGGAGCTACAATATAAACAGCAGAACAGAAATCTTTAGCAATTTTACCTTAAACGATCTGTTCAAAGGTGACCTAACAGCAAGCACCGTTATAGATGAGGGAACAGACCTGATTACAAGCACAGGTATTATTTACGACACAATAAAAGAGGCAAAGATAACTGAAAGGCTTTTATTCAAAGGTATCTACTATAAGTCATCATTTAACTTAAAGGCAAGGAATAAGATTTCAAATCTGGTAAGTCTTGATCACTACCAGAATTTCTTGCTGAAAACCGGCCTTGATAAATACTGGGCACTAGATCAGAAGATTAACATCGGTCTGCCATTAAAAATCTGGCAGGGACCGCTGGCCAGCTATTACACTCTAGGTGGGTTTGAAACAATAAGAGGATACAGGGAACAGTCAATAAATGCATACAGATTCCTGTCGTTTTCTACAACAATTCACAGGAAACTTCTGAAGAAGAATAAAATTAAAAAGAAAATATCGAATTCAATTGTTTATCTTCATCAATTCAATATCTACCTTTTTTACGATCAGTGCTTTACCCAGGATAGCCTTCCCCTGGACTCTGCACTTAACTACTATTCATCTATTGGAGGCGGGGTTTCCTTTGTAGTATCAGCAAAGAAAGCCGGGCATTTGAAGTTATCAGCATTTGCAGCGCAGGCAATTCGAAAGGGTCATAAACCAGTGGTCTATTTTAAGACATCGTTCTTTTAATTTTAATATCCCTTTTATATTCCAATGAGATTGTTGACATAATTTTACCCATTGTATATATTGATAAAAAAAGCCGGGCTATATTCATGCTTAAAAAATATGCTCATTTCATTGTTAAACATAAAATTCCTATACTAATAGCCTGCATTTTAATAACTTTCACATTTTTGTATTTCTCCAAAAATGTAAAGATAAACTCGGACCTTGTAAGCCTTGCTCCCGAAAACAACAAAGAACTGATCGCCCTTAAAAAAAACCTTAAGATATTTGGCTCATCAACCTTCATTATGATAAGTGTAAAATCTGACGATGTTTACTCCCTATCAACGCTAACAAAAATAAAGAAGATATCTGATGCAATAAAAAAACTCCCCGAAGTCGACGAGGTTATTGACCCGCTGAATGCAACCGTATTTAAATACGTATTTGGCATGGTTGTTATTAAAAAAAGTCTTCCGGGCGGAGAGATTCCAAAATCAAAGGAAAAGATAAATCAGTTTAAAAAAGAAGTTCTCTCAGAACCAATCCTCAAAAATGTGGTTGTATCCGAAAACGGTGAGGCCCTTGCCATATACATCCGCCTTAAGGATAATGCCAACACAGAAAATATTCGCGACAAACTTCTAAAGATTATAAAACCCTACGAGGGTCCAGAAAAGTTCTACATAACTGGAAGACCTATAATAGAGAGCTGGGTTAAGGAGTACATGCAGCGGGATACTGTAAGGCTTGCCATCCCTATCGTTGTTCTTGTAATATTCGTACTCTACCTGAACTTCAAATCTCTGAGGGGAATTGTCCTGCCGATAAGCGTGATGATAGCAAGTATAATATGGACCCTGGGCCTGATGGGAATATTTGGCAAAACAATCACCATGATAGGGGTTATGCTGCCAACTCTCATTCTTGTAATCAGCAGCTCCTACAGCATCCACTTTTTAAACCAGTACTATAAGGATATCCATTCAGATGCCCATAAAACCAGAAACGTTGAAAAGGCAATTAACAATATAGGCAAAACCATAATACTTGCCGCACTGACAACAATAGCCGGCTTTGCAGCTCTCTCAATTAACAAAATTAAACCTATGAGGGAGCTGGGCATATTTGTGCTTGTTGGGGTTCTTTTTGCAATGATTCTGAGCTTATCATATCTGCCTTCAATTCTGTGCATTGTAAAAAAACCAAAGAAAAAGGTACAGGCTTCAACCGAAGGAAGCAGGATGAGCCAGGCATTTAACAGGTTGGGCGTTTTTATCATAAACAGAAAAAATATCATATTGATTGTGGCAATACTTATAGGTATCTGGTCAATTGCCGGTATAAAAAACATTAAAGTCGACACAAGCTGGCAGAGATTTTTCAAGAAAAATTCAGAAATACTGAAAACTCAAAAATTCATTAAATCCACCTTTGGCGGGGCCTCCACTATAAATATCACCTTCGAGATAGATCCCGATTCCGATCTCACGTTTAAAAGTCTCAAGACACTTAAATATGTGGATATGTTCGAAGAATGGGTAAATAGCAAACACTATTTTGGCCAGACT
>JALXDB010000290.1 GCA_026990615.1 Spirochaetota bacterium | reverse complement strand
AAATCCCTTTTAAATCAAGACCAATCTGGTCATCATCCTTAAGATGATGTTCATGAGTCGAAACTACCGGCAGATTATTTATGTAATTGTATATTCTGGCAAAATTATCCCTCATAATATAATTCTACATTTACTACTATAGTTTAATTAAAAAAACATTACCATATAAAAATTACTGGCAAAACTGTATAGTACAAATTTCAAGTCTTTGATTGTGATTTAGCAAGGGATTAATTTCATATAATATATTTCTAATACCTTTATTGTATATGAGTCCATTCTAAAAAAGTAACGCACTGTCATTTCGAGTCTTGATTCATTAACTCGAGTTTATACGAGAAATCTGTAATTCCCTATGCGTTTAAGAGGCCATTGCTTCGCTCAAAAGATAAAAAAGAATTGTTTCGCGACCCTCACATCCATACTTCACTACGTTACGTTCGAAAGCAAAAGATATTTCTTTACTCTAAAGAACAAAAAACTGGTTTTTATAGTAAACTCATATATTTTTCTTAAAATAATCATGTATGCATTTTATCAATAACTCACAGGCTTGCGCTGTTGCATTGCAATAACCCTGCAGTTAAGGGACAGTCAATTAAGGTATTATTTTATTATACCCAACATAAATAATCAGGTATTTTAATATTATTCATTTTTCAACCAATAAAATAAACTTTTGGTCATAAAGATTCGATAATTAACTATGAGCTGTATATTTTTATAAATACCCTTAAATTACAAAAATTGTGTGGTATTTTTATAGAACGATAAAAATATATCCAAGGTAAGACTCAGAAGATTAAAATGAGATTTAATACAGTTAACAAATTGCTTTTCATTCTAATTATCGCAGGGATATTCTTTGCCTCATCCTGCGGTTTTGAAGAAGAGACAAACTACCTGCCCCCCTATTATAAAGATACAGATTCACCTTATATTGTTAGTATATCTCCAGAAAATGGTAGTAAGATAGATATTAACACCACCCAGATTGTTATTGAATACTCAGAAGAGGTAATGGGGGCAGATAATCCAGATAATTATAGCTTAAGTGGAGATAATATTGGTTCATTGTCTGTAAAATCTGTTACCTCTTTAAACAACAACAGATATTCCATTAATCTTGATGGCATACCCGGAGACGGTCAAATTACTCTTTCAATAGAAAATGTTACAGATTTAGCCGGACATTCACTTACCGGAAATACTACTTTCAATTTTTTAGGCTGGTGGAATAGCAATTGGTCTCATAGAAGGAAATTAACCTTCGATAACAGTTCACAATCAGAAGATCTAATAAATTTTCCAGTAATGGTACACCTCAACAGCTCAAGAATTGACTACTCTTTTACACAAAGTAATGGAGAAGATATAAGATTTATCGATACTGATGGTACAATACTTTCATATGAGATTGAAAAATGGGACGAAAGCGGAGATTCGATAGTTTGGGTTAAAGTACCGCAGATTAACGGAGCATCATCTTCGGATTATATATACATGTATTATGGAAATACTAATGCAACGGATGGCCAAAATGCGAATGAGGTATGGGATAGCACATATAATGGAGTATGGCATTTAAAAGAACCATCAGGAGGACCATATATTGATTCAACCGGCAATGGCTATACCGGAATCGGGGAAGGTACTATGACCCATATTGATAATGGTGCTGTAGATGGTGCCCAGGATTCAGATGCAGGATATGATAGAATTAGTATTTCCATTTCAATTACAAACCCCGTTACTGTCTCAGCATGGGGGAAATTGGATGCACAGGGAGATATGCTATGGTGCGTAGGATCAGGCAATAGTGGATATGACCTCTGGTTTACAAATAACAATATTTACTTAAATATATGGCAAGGAACTAACTCTCCTTATGTTGCCCAACCCTCAAACGTTAATTTATGGCATTACTATACAGTTGTTATTGATTCTTCATCCACTAAAATCTATATAGATGGAGAATATAAAGGACCTCTGTATTTTCCAAATAGAACAGGCAGTATTTTGTACATAGGCTCTTCTTCTACATCATACACGTGGGATGGGAGTGTGGATGAATTTAGAGTTTCAGATAGTATTAAAAGTGAAGATTGGATAGCCGCCCAATATTTATCAATGAGCGATACATTTATCACCTACGGTGATGAAGAGTAATTTACATAAAATAAGATGCTCCGAGTTCAACATCGCTGTACGTTTCCCTAACATTGTCTTTAAAGACCATGTACAGTCTAAAACCGAGGTTTATGCCTAGATTCTTTTTTAGCAGATAATTAAATCCTGTAAATATTTCAGAAGATAGGGGAGCGCCTTTTTGAGGGATATAGAGAATATTGAGGTCCAGCCTGCCTGACATCTTTTTAAAGAAGTCCTTATCTATAAAACGGGAAAAGATAGGGTCCTGCAAACCCACACCAACGACAGGTCCGTACAGTTTCTTAATCTCGTACGCACTGTATTCCATCAAGTTGTTAAGATAGAAGAAGCTATAACCTATCTTCGGTTCAATAATCATTCTATTTTTTTTCTTATCCATAAGCGTATATATTCTGTACTCAAAAAACAGTGTCGCCCTGTGTATATTAAACTTTATATATTCAATACCCGACGCTTTTACAAAATAGCTCAAATAAACCAATGAAAATCCCAATTTATCATTAGCTATACCTGGATAGTATGAAACACCAATACCGCTACCCACAAGCGACTGGGATGAATCAACATAGCTGAGTTTGTTGCTGTTTGTAAAAGCAAAAAGGGGAAACAGCTCCAATTCAAGCCTTTTCCTGCCTTTTTTTTGAGTTGTTTCTTTAAGAGGAGCCTCCTGAGGAGCCTGTTTTTTCCCCTGCGCAATTGCCACGGCTCCTCCCTCCCCCTTTGCAATAGTTACTTCCTTTCCCTTTGTTTCTTTTTCTACCTTCTGCTGTTCCTCTTTTTCACTTTGCTTTTCTATTTTTACAACCTCGTTCAGAGACAGGAAAAGTTCCATAGCCTTTTTATTTTCGGGATTTAGGACAAGGGCCTTCTCCAGCAGATCATAGGCCACCTCAAAATCCCCATTATCTATTGCGATAATTGCCTTTTCAGTCAGTAGATCGGATTCTTTTTGCTTCTTCAACTTCTTAATTTGATTCAATAACTCGAGGGCATCAACGTTGTTCTTATCATTCTTCAAAATTTGTAGAACCTCTTCTTCAGCAGCCTTGAGATCTCCATTCTTTATCTTTTCCTTTACCGAATCAATGGACTGTGAGTAAGCATACTGAAACAGTCCCGTAAATAACAGGAAAAAGATAAAAAACACAACAGATCTTTTAAACAAAACATACCTTCTAAACATACAAAGTTTAACCTCTACCCAATAGCATACTTAAAAATGAGACTCCTCTTTTTTGAATCTTTCCTGCAAGGAAGTTGTCTGTTATTATTTTAAAACATTCAGTTACAGGATTATTTTCATGCAGTATCACGAATGGAACCTGTTTCTGGATAGATTCCAGCACCCTTTTGGGATCATCAAAAATATATCCAATTAACTTCAAATTCGATTTTATGTTAAACTTCTGGACAGTGTTCTTAATTTTCTGAAATACAATCCCTGCAAGATCAGCCATTGTAACCCTGTTTACAACAATCTCATACAAAAGGCCCTTTCTTCTTCCCGATATAACCTTTATAACCTTGTAGAGGTCAACCAGAGATGTAATCTCCTGATTGGTTATCATTACTGCTCTGTCTGCATTTGTTATAAGATTGATATTAAATTCATTTATTCCAGCCTGTGTATCGACAATTATAAAATCATACCTATCTTCAATAATGGATAGAGCATCTGATATTCTTGCAATCATCTCTTCGTTCAAACTTAAAAGAGCATCTATATCGTTTCCGGCAGAGATAACATCAACACCTCCAACTCCTTTTAAAATTATCTCCTCTACAGGTTTTTCACCTGTCAGGAACCTTTTAAACTCAGGTGTATCATTTATATGAAGAAGTATATTTACATTTGATAGATTTATATCCCCATCAAATATCAATACCCTGTATCCCCTTTTGCTCAGCTCAACTGCAAAGTTTACAGAAAAAAATGTCTTGCCAACTCCGCCTTTACCGCCGGAAACAGCTACTACCTGGGCTCGCCTTTTTTTTCTGGGAACAAGTTCACCGCTCATCTTTTCTCCATCCGTGATTCAACTATTGAAAGAAGTATTTCAATAATATTTTTATCAAATATCTTTCCTGAAAAAGTCTTTAACATATTTACTGCTTCATCTACACTTCTGGCTTTTCTGTACAACCTGCTTGATGTTATTGCTATGAAGAAGTCGGCTACTGCAACAACCCTTGCAACAAGGGGTATTGCCTCACCCTCGAGTCCTTCAGGGTAACCGCTTCCATCGAGCCTTTCGTGGTGATATTTAATGCCATCACTGAATAACTGGGGCAATCTGGTAGCATTTGACAAAAGATTCACTCCCTTAACCGGATGAGTCTTAATTATCTCGAATTCCTCTTCTGTCAGAGGTCTATTTTTTTTAAATAAAGCAGATGGAAGCTCCATATACCCTATGTCATGAGCAAGACCAACCCTGTATACATCATCAGGGTTTAACGAGCTATCCGACAGAGCTTCGGCAATGGATTTGGATAGCTCGGCAACAATTACAGAATGCCTGGGTCTCCTGGTTTTCATGTCCGCAACATTTGCCATTCCCATTAGAGATGGTATACTTAAAGGATCACTTTCTGCCTTCATTTCCGGAGATTCGAGATACTTTTTAGTTGAACCCGTGATCCCCGAGATAATCCTTTTGCTTCTCTCTCTTATATTTGCATCGCCATCGGTGATAAGGGGCAGTAATATCTGATAGACCTGGGGATAGCTCTTTTTTCCGTCCTCTTCCAGTTTTCTTTCGACTACATCAAGTATTTTATCTTTTATCTCACTGTTAACCTCGTTTATATACTCCTGTATTGTTTCCCATGAAGGATCGCTTGTTTTAAACTCAAGGTACAACTCTTTAAGCCTCTTTGCTTTTACAACATCATCGTACCTGTCATCCATTAGAAGGTGTGTTTCATCAATCAGTTCGGGAATTTCTTTAATATATCCCTCTCGAACAAGCCCGACAGAATACTCCGGGCCGGCAGAAACTCTGCTCATCCTTGCAAGCCTTCTCAGGAAAAGCAAAATTAACATAACAATTATTACAACCAGTACAACGCCACCCCCAACTATCATAAAAAGAGATTTGCTGAAAAACCTGCGATCCTCACGCTGGATATTTATCAGGGTCTTGAGATGCTGGGCAAAAGTTTCCCTTTCCTTTTCCTGCTCTTCAACAATTTTTCTAACAAGCCTTCTGTTTTCGTTTAAAAAGGCCTCCCTTTCCTCTCTCTGGGCCTTTACTATACTCTCAAGTACTTTTCTATTCTCTTCGTTCTGAAGGGCAATGAACTTTTCAATATCAAATGGAGCAACCACCTTTTCAACGGCAATAGATGGCTTTTGGGTTTCAGGGAGTTCTTCCTGCTTCAATACCTCTTTTTTAACAGCCGTGGCTGTTTCTTTAGAAACTCCAGCCTTTTCCTGCGGGAGCACACTGGCTTTTTCTGTCCGG
>JALXDB010000289.1 GCA_026990615.1 Spirochaetota bacterium | reverse complement strand
AAACCTTTCTATTTCGGGTAGATGCTGATGGGATAGTATTTTATAGGCTTTAAAGTTTTTAGCACGAACAGGATGGTGTGTTACCTCTTTCGGAGCTTCCCCTGATCCTGAAGAACCGGTGACAGCTACAATATTTAACTCTCTTTGAACTATTTTGGTTTTGAATAAGGGATAGATAGCAAGCAGAATCCCGGTTGCAAAGCATCCCGGATTGGCAACATATTTTGATTTTTTAATCTTTTCCCTGTTAAGTTCTGTAAGACCGTATACGAAGCTTCCCAGAAGTTCCGGGGCTTTGTGTTCCTTGCCGTAATACTGTTTGTAAATATTTGGATTTAAAAGTCTGAAATCACCGCTCAGGTCTATGATTTTTGTGTTCGGAAACCTTTTCACAATAGAGGGAACAAGAGTCATTGATGTTCCATGCGGAGTTGCAAGGAAAATGCAGTCTATATCAGTAGGAAGATTCTCGATGTCGGGTTCGATAAACTTTTTTTCAGTGATACCTTTTAAAAATCTATGAATGTCCGAAATCTTCATTCCTGCATATCTTCTGGATGTAACAAAAACAAGGTTGACCCGGGGATGGTAAAGTAAAAACCTCAGTAGTTCAGCTCCTGTATAACCTGTTGCACCTATAATTCCCACATTTATTTTTCTTTTAGTTTTAAAAAGCATCTTTATTTCTCTAATTGGCATTTTGTGTTACCAGCCTTTCTAAGATTTATCCTTTTTAAGGACTGATAAGATGTAATCGGTAATTTTATCAGATTCATCTATACTGTTTATTGCTTTTACATCAAGCCTTTTTTCGATGAATTTTTTGCCCACATCGTTGTCTGTAACAGGTCCTGATATAAGGTCAACTTCAATACCCTGTTCCTGCATATATTTTAGTATCCCCCACGCTCCCACCTGGTCTGTTGCACATGCAATGTTGAACTTGATATTTTTTGCTATACTTTTGTTTTCAAAGAAGTTGGCCACACCGTATTCACCGAATATTCCATCTCCAAGTTCAAGAACAATTATATCCACCTGTGATTTATCAATTTCGTTTATTATTGAATATGCGATTAGATCTATCTCATCAATATCAACTGTGGATGGGTATCCAAAATCCAGAAATGAAAGAGCTTTTAATGCTCCGTAATCAAGCATATTCAGGGTGTCTTTTAATGCTCCGATACCGGTTATTTTTCCAGAGCCGACCCTGTATCCGCTGCTGGTAAGCCCCCTTATGACTTTCGATACTGTTATAGTTTTGCCACAGTTCATTGTGGTTCCTGATACAACAATTAGAGGGGTATGCGAGGTGTATGAAGAGACAAGTTTTAATGCGTTGTCCTTGATATTTACAGGTGAGCCGTTTATGGTTATTGTCCCTAAAACTTCTACACTGAGTGGCTTTCCAAATTCTCTATTGTAGGAGACTGTTTTGCCGATTACTCCGCCAATATTCAGTATGTTGAGGATATCTCCGCAATGTATATTTTCCGGTATTATCCCCACAAAGCCTTTCAGAGCGCTTCTTTTTCCTAAAACCCCTGCTATTG
>JALXDB010000288.1 GCA_026990615.1 Spirochaetota bacterium | reverse complement strand
ACCTCGGGATACAAACGGCAATTATGGTTGGTGGTGCAAGTTTTATGCAGATTGTTTTTGCAGGTTTTCTATCCCGCAAAACCTGTAAAAAGGGTTATCTCATTCTTGGCATCTCTTTACGTATAGTATCTCTGTTCGGATTGGGACTCTTGCTGTATTTTTCCAGCAGACTTATCGGAGATATTGTTATTCTATTTATTTTTCTTATAATTTCTGTATTTTCTTTTAGCGGTTCCTTTGCGAATATTTCGTACACCGATATTCTTGGAAAATCAATAGATAAAAACAGCAGAAAAAAATTTTTTACACTCAGGCAGACAACGGTAAGTATAGGAATATTTGTATCGGCTATAATTGTAAGAAGGCTGGTAAGTATGTACAGTTATCCTTACAACTACAGCCTGCTTTTTGTCATAGCAAGTGCTCTTCTTTTTACAGCTTCGATAGGGTTCTGGTTGATAAAGGAAAAGCCTACAGAATTTGGAGATTCTATCCTGAAAAACAAATCTATAATCAAAGCATACATTCAAATATTTAGGGAAGATAGAAATATCAGGTACTACCTTCTATTGATAAATAGTATGGGATTTGGTCTGACAATGGTTCCCTTCTATGTTTATCTGGCGAAGCAGAATCTTGGACTTGATGCCAGAACCGTTGGTAATTTTCTGCTGGTTCAGATTGCCGGAATGATAATCTCCAATTATGTCTGGCATATTATCGTTAAAAAGAATAGTTACAGGGGAATAGCGAAGGCTTATGCTATTATTGCTTCTCTTGTCCCTTTAATCGCCCTTGTCCTATCGGGCGAGATTGGAAGTTACACGAACAGCAGGCTGTATGTTATTGTATTTTTTCTTGCAGGTTTTAACAGTTCAGCCTATCAGATCGTTATTCCCGGTGTTCTCCTTGAGATTTCAAGGGAGCATAATAGGGCTCTTTATACGGCTCTCTCAGGTGCAGGTAGTTTGACAACGATAATATTCCCCCTTCTTGGGGGGTGGTTAATTAAATGGTTGGGTTTTTCTGTAGTTTTCTTTATAGGTATTGCAATGACTGAGCTAATCTTCTTGGCAATAAAAAATATAGTTTGTGAAGTAAACAGAGATTGAGCAATATTTTTTAAGTTGACAGTGGAAAGATAATTCTATATCTTAATTTCTGCAGAAGGGCGATTAGCTCAGCTGGGAGAGCGCCTGCCTTACAAGCAGGAGGTCAGTGGTTCAAGCCCACTATCGCCCAAATTAGAATAAAATAGTTTATCCTTTTAATCATACCTACAATCCAATTTTAAGGCCTCAATACCGCAGTGTATATTCACTCCAATAGTTGACATTCCGTATACATGTGTGCATTTTAAGCCTGCCCTCTGTTAATCAAAATATTTTACAGAATCGACCTTTTTCTTTAAAAATCTATAAACCGAATTTTAATCACCGATTTTTCTTTTTTTATACCTTAGTTATCCAGCTAAAACATACATCTACCAACTATTTGAAATATTATAATCTTTCTTGACAATTTATTATCTATAATGATAAAATGGTAAATCATTATAGCAAAAAAAATAAAAGGAGGGCTGTCATGAAACGATCAAAAATCTTAAAACTTATTTCTCTAGCTACAATTCTTATTTTAGCATTCTTTATTCCCACACTGGTATTTGCCAAATGTCCACCAAAGCCGGCCAAGGGGATGTATTTCAGGCTTGTGACCCATGGTGGTGATGATCCTTTCTGGGCAGTAGTACAGAAGGGTATGAGAGATGCAGCCAAAGAACTTGGTTGCAAGGCAGATATCGATCTCTGCGGGGGAAATCTAGCTCTTCAACAGAAGAGGTTTCTGGAAGCCGTTGCGATGAGGCCAGATGGTATTGCCCTTGTAATTAACGATGATAAAGCATGGGATAAACCCGTAGCTGATGCTATAAAAAAGGGCATAAACGTAATTGGAATAAATAATGATGATAGCCAGGGTGCAAAAGGTAATGCCAGACTCTGCTACATAGGGCAGAATGAGAGAAGGGCAGGTTATGTAATTGCGCGTAGACTATTTACAAAGGCGAAGAAAAAAGGCTGGTATCTGGGAAACATCAAGGTGGCTGCTGCCGTAGAAGTTCCTGGTGCAAATTATGGAGTTATCAGGTCAAAAGGTATTCAGGATGCGATGAAAGAGTTTGGAATTAGATCGAAACTTGATATAATCGACGCCGGTGGACTTGAAATGACCACTGTAGAATCAAGAATAACTTCTTATTTGATAGCCCATCCCGACACAAAAATCCTCTTTGGCCTTGGAGGTATTTGTACAGATAGGTTAATGTCAGCCTTGAAGAACGCAGGCAAGAGACCGGGCGAAGTTGTTGCAGGTGGATTTGATACTGCTCCTGGAACTCTTGAGGGACTGAAATCCGGTTATGTGGAAGCTACGATCGATCAGCAGCAGTATCTACAGGGATACTTTGCAATCTACACTCTGTATCTCATGAAGAAGTATGGGTTTGCTCCAAATATAGATACAGGAGGATATCTGGTCGACAAGAACAATATTGGTTTAATTGAAAAGTATTCGCCAATGAAAATCAGATAGAAAATAAGATAGAAAGCTGATAAAAATCGAGAAAAATTAGGTAAAATGGATTGGGAATTAGTGCGAGGTGCAGTGCAGATAGGTTTTATGGTGTGACATACGAAATATAGTGTATTCTTGGTAGTTACAATCTTTGTATGTTGGGCTCTGCTTTAGAATTATAAAAGGGGGTGCAGAGCCCAGCTTCTTAAAAATTAAGAACGGGTGGATAAAGGTGAAGGCCAGAGAGAGTTATATAAGTTTGATTTTTTCGTATAAAGCATCTTTTACTCTTATTGTTTTTATAGCTTTAATATTAGTTTTTAGTCTGCTTAGCCCCAATCACGTATTCGTAAAATCCGATAATCTTGGAGCACTTGGCAAACTTATCCCGGATCTGGGTATAATTTCAATGGGCGTTGGCATGCTAATGATAGGAGGGGAGTTTGATTTATCCGTTGCGTCAATAATTCCGATGAGTTCTTTCATATTTGTAAAGATGCTTGAATGGCAGTTCCCCATGCCTTTAATTCCCTTTATAACTATTCTGGTTGGAATTGTAATGGGTTACATTAATGGTTTGCTTGTTACAAAGGTAAAGATACCCTCCTTTATTGCTACTCTTGGTACTATGATGTTCTGGAGAGGGGTTTTGTACGCAGCATCACGTATGATGCCAATTGGAATAAGAGCATACCTGGAGCCAGGTACTCTCTTTGAGAAAATTCTTGTGGGCACCATAAAAGGGGGAATACCTGTACAGATTCTATGGTTAATCTTCTTCACCTTAATCCTGGGTTTTCTGCTACATTTTCACAAGTTCGGGAATTGGGTTTTTGTAACCGGTGATAATAGAATAGCCGCCAGGGCAATGGGTATAAACACGGACATGGTTAAAATTGTTTGCTTCATGATTGTTGGATTCCTCTGCAGTTTTATGAGTATGATGCAGGCTTTAAGAATAGAATCTTTTGCAGCTACCCAGGGAATTGGATACGAATTAAAGGCAATTGCATCATCGGTTGTTGGTGGAACATCGTTGGCTGGTGGAATAGGGAGCGTTCCTGGTATACTTCTTGGAACTCTTACAATACAAATCCTTGAGAATGGATTAATTCTACTGGGAGCTCCTGTTTTTGGTATAAACGCGTTCATAGGAGCTGGAATTATTGCTTTTGCTGTGTTGAATGTTTACATAGAAAAATGGAAAACAGTATAAAAACTCTTTTAAAATAAGAGGAAATAAATATGGACAATTTAAACAACAACAAACCACTTGTAGAAATGAAAGATATACATAAATGGTTTGGAAAGGTGTATGCACTAAGAGGAGTGGATTTTCATGTAAACTATAATGAGATAGTTGGGCTTGTTGGCGACAACGGAGCGGGAAAGTCTACGTTGATTAAGATTCTATCAGGATTTCATACTGCAGATAGAGGTGAAATATACTTTGAGGGTAAAAAGGTAAACATAAGAACGCCAAAAGATGCAAAAAATTTAGGAATTGAAACTGTTTACCAGGAGCAGGCTCTTGCACCTCATGTATCTATTGCAAGAAATGTGTTCATGGGAAGAGAGCCTACAAAGATTCTGGGATTTCTTGATAGAAAAAAGATGGAGAAAGATAGCCTTGAAACTATAGCGAAACTTGGCCTTAAACTAAGGAACCCCGATACAGTTGTTGAGGCCCTTTCAGGAGGACAGAGACAGGGGGTTGCTATTGCGAGGGTTCTGTATTTTAAAGCCAAGCTTGTTATTCTGGATGAGCCTACCATAGCACTTTCTGTAAAAGAATCTCAACAGGTTATGGAATTTATAAAACAACTTAAAGAAGAGGGGATTTCTGTAATTTTTATTACCCATAATCTCTATCACGCGTTTCAGATTGCGGAAAGATTTGTTGTGCTTTCCCATGGAGAAAAATTGACTGATGTAAAACGGGAAGATACAAATATAGACGATTTAAGCCTTCTTATTACAAGCGGCAAAAAAGTATCGGAAAAAATGTCGGAGTAGAATGGATATGCATAGTACACGAAAATTTAGTATAGGTCAGGCCTTTATAAAATTCCGATCACTCGATGTATTTATAATTTTTATTCTCCTATATTTAACATTTTTTATACTGTCTCCGGCCCATAGATTTGTAAGCAAAGACAACCAGCAGGTGTTCTTAGCTATAGGTTCAGAGTTTAACATTATTGCAGTTGCTGTTGGCATGCTCATGATAGCAGGCGAGTTTGATCTTTCTGTGGGTTCTATTCTTGTATTCTCATCCTTCACATTTTTAAAGCTAATGTATGCAGGTGTAAATATTTATACTGCTGGCATTATAACACTGTTGGTTGGATCTTTAATAGGTTTGATTAATGGGGTCATCACGGTAAAAGCCGGTATTCCTTCATTTATTACTACCCTTGGAACAATGATGTTGTGGAGGGGAGTTACACTTTTCTGGTCGGAAGGATTGCAAAAACCTCTTGATCTATCTAAGTATTCAGGTTTTACATCTCTTTTAACAGGTACTGTATGGAATCTGATTCCGGCCCAGTTCTTATGGTTTCTTTTGATTACCATAGTGCTTCTATTTATCGTACACCATCACAGATTTGGAAACTGGATTTTCACAACTGGGGATAATAAGCAGGCTGCAAGAGCAATGGGAATTAATACCGATAGGGTAAAAATTATCTGTTTTATAATTGTTGGACTTGTGAGTTCCTTTGTAGCTATTATGCAGATAGTTAGAGTGGGGACCTTTACCTCGAGGGCTGGTGATGGATGGGGGTTAAATGCGGTCGCTGCATCTGTTGTAGGAGGAATATCGTTAAGCGGTGGAGTTGGAAGTATATTCGGAGTTTTTTGGGGTTCACTTATAATATCAATAATTCAAAATGGCCTGGTTGTAATGAGAATACCATACTACTGGACATTTACAATTTTCGGTGTGATCCTCATAGGATCTGTTGTTATCAGTATATTTATAGAAAAGAAACGATTAGCCCTTGAAAGCAGTGAAATTTCCAGTCAATAATCACAGCCAATAATCAATTGAAGAAAGAATTGTTAAAGAAAGACTAA
>JALXDB010000287.1:915-1559 GCA_026990615.1 Spirochaetota bacterium | reverse complement strand
GTTTGATGCCGCGTTTTTCACCAAGAGCCTCTGTAAAAGCCCTGCCAAGCACTATTCCAACATCCTCTACAAGATGATGAAAATCAACTTCTATATCTCCCTGGGCATAAATCGATATGTTAAAACCCCCGTGCTTTGCAAAAGCCTCAAGGAGATGGTTAAAAAAAGGTATGCCGGTATTTACATTGTAGCCGCCCTTTTTGGATAAGTTAAGGCTAACCTCTACCTCCGTTTCTCCCGTTTCTCTCCTTATATTTGCCTCTCTCTTTATATCCATACCTATCTTTCTCCTCTCAACTCAATTGATTTTTTGTGGCCGTACAATCCTTCAAGTTCAGCTATTATGGAGGCGTTTGCCCCCAGTATTCTGGAGCCAAGCTTCGACATTTCAACTATACTGCTTATCTTCATAAAACTCAGTACATTTAAAGGTGAAAAAAACCTTGCAGTCCCACCTGTCGGCAGCACATGGCTTGGTCCCGAGATATAATCACCAAAGGCCTCTGCAGAATCCCCGCCTATAAAAATGGCACCCGCATTCCTGATCCTGTTGGCGAAGTATCTTGGATTCTCCGTATGAATCTCCAGATGCTCGGGTGCAATAGTATCCGCAAGCTCAACGGCCTGTTCAGGCGATTTAACAA